>NZ_BTPD01000013.1:65561-130122 GCF_036245625.1 Algoriphagus confluentis | reverse complement strand
CTGTGAGCGATTTTTTAAGGCAGAAGACTAATGATTCGCCTATTCTCAATACAAGAATCAGAAGTTTGATTTTTTTGAGTCTAGGGACTCCGCCCCAGTTCCTTAATAAGGGGTATTAAATTTATCGTTTGATTTTTCCAAGAATTTAAAATAATTCAAAATTAGTTGAAATTAGATTAAATATTTTGTTAGTTTAAGATATTGGAAAACAAACTAAGGCTTAGGGGGGGGTAGACCTAAGAATTCAGAAGAATATTCCGAAAAAATCCGTTTTTCAGTTTGTACTTTTCCAAGAATTGGAAGTTTCTGATCCTAAGTGATTTGGAAGTATGAACTAGAATACTTAAAATCAACCATTCTTTTAATTATTTCTAACAATTAACTAGTAACTACTATGAAAAAGTTGAAAATTTTATCAATTGTATTGTGCCTTGGATTCGTAGGAATTCTGGGAATTGACTTGTCCGGTTCCACCAATCAGGAATCGGTTTTAGGTTCTTTAATGACTACTTCATTTGCTCAAGCTTCTGTTGGAGGGGACGGGACAGAACCCTGTCCTCCTTGTGGGCCATTGATGAGTAATGCATCTGGTACCCTTTATTGTTGCGCTGATACCAATAGCGACTACTGCCCTGCGGCTAGATGTTAGGTTTACAAGCAACAAGCTGTCTCATACTTGCATTTGAGACAGCTTGTACTTCTGAAATAAAATAAAAACTCTTTTAAACGAAATCCATGAGATTTAACAACTTTATATTTATCCCCGTAGTTTTTCTTGTTTTTTGTAAGCATAAAGTACAAAAAGAGGTCCTTACCTATACTACAATTTCACAAAATTTGCCTAAGGCTGATGATGTAATCGATTTTGATAATTATTTTGAAATCACTGAAATTATTGCATTAGAGACGAATGATTCATCAATTATCGACTTTGTACATAAAGTTTTAATAGATGAATATTTATTTTTAAAGGGTAGTGGTGCAATTTTTAAGTTTGATAAAACTGGAAAATTCATTTCTAAGATTGAAAAAGGTAAGGATGGGCCTGATGGTTTTATAAATTTAACGGATGTTGTTTTAATGCCGGATCAAAATCGAATTTGGGTATATGATTCTAATCAAAGGAATTTACTTCAATTTGATTATGATTTTGATTTTGAGATAAATTATAAATTAGGTTTTCCTCTTTTTGGTATAGAAAAAAGTGATGACCGTTTATTGGGTACACCTGGGTACATGATGTCTATAGATAAGCCGAGAGCTTTGATTAATTTTTCAGGTGAAAACTTGGCCATTGGGTATTCTTTGGAAAACTCTTTTCTTCCGTTTGAAATAGAAAAATCTAAATACTTGCACATAAATAGAGATGATTACTTTTCAATATTAAATCAAAACGAATTTAACTTTGTTAATTCTTTTAATGATACAATTTATTCTATCAATAAATATGGTGTGCCTACTATCGAATACTATATTGATTTTCAGGACAAAAAAGTATTAAATGAGGATTTGATCAATAGAGGGTTTTCTACCATTGTGGATGTATTTACCTATATTAATTCAACAAACAAATCTTTTAATATAGGTAATGTTTTTCAAAGTAAATCGTTTCTCACATTTCGTTTTTTTAATTCAGGCAAACCTTATTTGTCAATTTACAATAAAGATGATAAGAGTCTTGTTTCAGGAGGCCGAATTAAGTTTAACTTAAATGGTAGTGAATTTTTCGTTGACTTTGAGGAGGAAATGAGGATCGGATCACTCGGTGAAGGAATTGGATATATTTCTCTTCCACTAGAAAGTGGATTTCTTTCCGAATTAGATGAATTCGCTCAATTAAATGAAAGTGATAACCCCCTAATTTTAATATTTCATGAAAAATAGGTTTTTTGCAGTGTTTTTAATCTTTTTTTCTTGTTCTGAAAAAGTTGATTCTGATAATTTTTCTAGTAAAAGTGTAGATGTACTATCAGAAATAGTTTCCGATAGGTTTTATGATGAGGACTTCTTTTTATCCTTTGAAAAAGTGTTTTCGGAAAAAACAACTGGCTTTTTATTTATTTTGCCAAGTTCTTCCTGTTTTAATTGTTTTGATTATTTGATAGATCAATTGGCCGAGTTTATCAGAAAAAATCCTTCAAATCAGATTATTGTAGTAAAAAGCGAAAATATTAAGGATAGGCAAATAATATATGCTTTAAGAAGAGTTGTAAATAAAGATAATTTTCAAATCTTTAATAATATTGAAATAGATTATATTAACCAGCATGAATTTTATCCAAAATTGGGCCATATTAAAAATGGGAATTTATCTTGTATAGCTGTTTTCGAACAAGGAAATGACAGTAAGGTTCGAAATTATTTTAAATTTATTGATCTTATGGTAAAGTAAAGTAATTCAATTTCTTCAATATTTCTTCGCTCTTTTATTTATTCCTTATAAAAAAAGTCCGGTCCAGAGCTTTCAATTCTGGTAAAAAACCTACTTTCGGAAAGTTTGAGGGATTTAGTGAGGGGCTGAGTCAGCAGGAACGGGCTGTTTAGTAGGCAATAGGCAGTTTGCAGTCCTGCTAACTATCGGGAGCAGGGTTCAGTAAGAAATTTTCAGTAGGCATTGTTGAACCTTAGAGACAACTCCTAGTCCAATCAATAATCTGTGCAAGTCTGTGTAATCTGTGAGCAATTATAGATTTCAACAGGCTGTAATCGATCTATTACGATCTGAAAAATCGAAATAAATTTGAGTGGTTAGTCCTGCTTTAATTCAGTTTTTAGGCTATTCCTTTTAATTCACCAAAACAATATCCTGCCTTTTCTGCTTTTTTGTCTGATATATCCACCAATGAAATCTCTTATACCTATCCTCCTCGTTTTTACACTTTTTACCAGCTGCGCTTTCAAATCAATCACCAGGACCAGGGACCTAACCTACCTTCAAAAATCCAATAACCTGCCTGAAAAGCAGCTCAATATTTTTGCACCCAAAAAAGCCCAAAAGGCTCCAGTGTTGATCTTTATTCATGGAGGAAGCTGGAATAAGGGAAGGAAGGAAATCTATGATTTTTTGGGAAGTCGACTTGCCCGAAGAGGAGTGGTCACGGTAATCATCGATTATCCTTTGGCACCGGAATATCTGGTTCCTGCCATGGAGAAGGCAAGCGCAAGGTCTGTCCAATGGGTGCAGGAAAATATTGCCAATTATGGTGGTGACCCCGATCAAATTTACGTTTCGGGTCATTCGGCAGGAGGTCATTTGGCTGCTCTGGTCGCCATCAAGGAAGAACCTTGGCAAGAATTGGGTATCCAAAATCCTTTGAAGGGTGCTATTCTGAACGACCCGGCGGGATTGGATTGGTATTGGTTTCTGACTGAGCGAAAGGAAAAATACAACGCCGAAGACAACTACGATGCTTTTACGGACAAGCCTGAGGTGTGGAAGGAATATTCGCCGATTTACTTTCTGGATGGAAAAGAGATTCCTTTACTAGTCATGGAAGGAGAAAAAACCTATCCCGGGATTCGATTGACAGTGGAGCGGTTTAGAAAGGAAGCGGAAGAAAAAGGCATGGACTTGACCTACTCCTTTTACCCCAAAACCAAGCATATTCCCATGATTACCCAGTATTTTTGGACTTGGAGCAAGGGATACAAGGATGTCTTGGGTTTTGTGAAAAAAGAATAGAACACTGACCACGGCCCACTGCACTTTGGAATAATACTTCACACTTATTCTGTTTGGTATTGGAAACAAAGCACCTAATCACAAAGAATATTCAACTGGAAGTCCTTGACCTCTGCCCTTAGCTAATCCAACGACTGAGAAACTCCAAAAAGGGCTCCTTGTAATTATCTCCCACAGAGATTTGATGATTGCCGATAATTACCGTGTTTTTGGCAATAGAGTCAATGTGGTCCAATGCTATAATATGCGAGCGATGCACCCGCATATACTTATCCGAAGGAAGTAGCTCCTCCATATTTTTCATGCTGGTCAGTGACAGCAGGGGATTGGGCTTCGACTTCAGATGGACCTTAACGTAGTCTTTGTAGGCTTCCACGTGCGTAATATCCTTCAGCATCACTTTGACCAGCTGGTATTCCACTTTGAGGAAAATATATTCTGGCTGAGCCTCGGATTCCTTTCTAGGCTGGATTTCTGAGTTTTGTTTTACTTTTTCGAAGTATTGATAGGCCTTGGTAGCGGCAGCCAGAAAGTCCTCGTAGCTATAGGGTTTGAGCAGGTAGTCCAGCGCCTCAACCTTGTAGCCCTCGATGGCAAACTGATGGTAGGCCGTGCAAAAAATGATTCGGGTTTTGTCGGAATTCTTTTTTCCATCCAGGATTCTCGCCAGCTCCATTCCCGAGAGATCCGGCATCTGAATATCCATAAAGATCAGTTGAACTTCATTTTGGTTGACAAATCCCAAGGCTTCTATTCCGTTGGAAAACTCTCCAATCAGGTCCAAAAAGGAGGTCTGCTTGATGAATTTGGTCAGCAGGCTCAGTGCCAGGGGTTCGTCATCTACGGCTATGCATTTGATCTTCATGACAAGTCGATGGTCAGATTTACCCAATACTCCTGTTTTGATTCGTCTTTGCCAAATTTCAGCCGATGTTTTCCGGGATAGATCAGGCTTAGTCTCCGTTGGGTATTGGTCAGTCCGATGCCATTTTCATGCGCTTCGGGGCTATCCGGATTGACGGGAAAGATTTGGTTTCGTGTTTCAAAAAAGAGGGTTTTGCCCATGATTTCCACTTTGACCACGATCTCGCTTTCCTTTTGGGAGCTGATACCGTGCTTGAAGCAGTTTTCCAGAAAGGGAAGCAGCAGCATGGGGGCGATGATCAGGTCGTCCTTGGGCTCGTCGATCTGAATGTTCAGGCTTACTTTGGAAGAAAGCCTCATTTTCATCAGTTCGATGTAATCCTGGATAAAGTTCAACTCTTTGGAGAGTAGCGTTTCGTTTTTTTGATTTTCGTAAAGTACATAGCGCATCATCCGGGAGAGTTTGAGCAGGGCCTCCTGAGCTTTACTCACTTCCAGGTTGGTCAAGGCATAGATATTATTTAGGGTATTGAAGAAAAAGTGGGGGTTGATCTGGGCTTTCAGGTAAGAAAGTTCGGTATTGATCCGCTGTCGGTCCATTTCCCTTCTGAGTGTTTCATCTTTTTGGTATTTGGTGACCAAGGCCACAGAGGTACTCAACCCAATGGAAATGACGAATAGCAGGAGTTGGAAAATATCCCCTGGAAGCCATCTTTTGGAAGGGTCATAAGGCTTATTGGGATTAAATAGCATGTGCATGGCTTTTCCATAGCCGATGAATTGCTCGAAATAGACGATCAGGCCATAAAATAGAACAGCACCCAACAGAACCATCAAGAGATAGAGGTAGTTTTTTCCTTTCAGCAGAATCTTAGGGACCAGAATTGAAGAGTTGGAATAAAAAATTGTGATCAGGATTCCGACAAGAAAGACCTGCTTCATCCAAAATTGATAGGGGAGCTGGATTTCCCCCATTCTCCAGGAAAGCGGAGAAAGCAGCAGAAGGACTACCACCAGCATGATCCATCCTAGCAAGTGGACTAGTAGGGAAAGGTTTTTATTGGGGATCAGATTTGGCATTCGGTTGATTTTCAGTGTCCAAACTAAGGCAATTTCTCTTTCTCCCTCAAATCAAATCTACCAATCCATTCTTTCTTCCTATGAAACTCCAATTTTTTGGGATTAAGCCTCCTTGTCTGGAAAGGTGGGGATTCATCCTCCTTTAAATTGGATTGGTCGATAAAACGGGCAGGGCGGTCTATTTCATTTTTTAAGCCTGAACATTGCCTCGACCTTTGGGGTACTAATAGGCGAATACCTTGTTTGAAAACAAAACCATGAATAAACTACTCAATCTAGTACTTGCATTTTTGATCTTGGGAGTGGGACAATCCCTTGCTCAGGACAATCCGGAAAAGAAAACAGCCGGAAGAATTATTGGGGTGGCAAAGGATCTCAAATCCGGAGAACCTGTAGGCTACGCAACCGCTGCTTTATATAAACTCGGAAGCGACGTCAGTACCTCAGGCGCAGTCGCTGATGGCGATGGCGTATTTTACATTACCGGGTATGACCTCGGGGAGTATGAGCTTCAGGTTACTTTCCTCGGTTATGAAACAGCCAAAAGGGTGGTCAACATCAACTCCCTTGGCACAGAAATCAATCTGGGAGAAATAGGCATGAGTGATGAAGGGGTTGCTTTGGAAGAAGTAACGGTACAAGGTCAGCGGGAATTGATCGAAGAAAGAGTCGATCGAACCATCTACAAGGCCGAAAATGATAAAACCACAGCAGGAGGTGATGCAACAGATGTTTTGAGAAGAGTCCCTATGCTCTCTGTGGATCTGGATGGAAATGTATCCATGAGGGGTAGTTCCAACATTTTGGTCCTCATTGACAACAGACCCTCTGCCATTGCCGCCTCTTCCATTTCGGATGCTTTGCGACAGATTCCTGCAGACGAAATCAAGGCTGTGGAGGTCATCACTTCTCCCTCCGCCCGATTTGACGCAGAAGGGACCTCCGGTGTCATCAATATCGTGACCAAAAAGAACAACCTTCAGGGAGTTTCGCTCAACATCAACTCCGGTTTTGGTCTGAGGGGATCCAATTTGGGTCTTCAGGGAAGTGCAAGGACAGGCAAGTTTGGTTTTTCCCTTGGAGGATTTGGAAGAGCAGGATATAACATTCTAGGAGGTTTTGACAACCAACAAATCACCAACAATTCCGATGGGACCATTTCCAAAACCATTCAGTCTGCCGAAACCGAACGAAGAGATTTGTTTGGTAGATACAACTTTGGAGTGGATTATGAGATTGATCAGTACAACTTCCTGACCGGTTCAGTCAATTTTGGAGTCAGAAATTCCAAAAACTGGCAAAACGATTTCTTGACCCAGAATTTCCTCGACGATGTACTCAGAGGCGAACAGTTTCGCGCTACCAATTCGATTGACAATTCCAATTCGATAGATGTCAGCTTAAACTATACCCGTACCTATGAGAAAAAAGGCAGAGAATTGAGCTTTTTGACCCTTTATTCCGTGAACGACCGGGAAAATTCTTTCACCAACACCCTTTTTGAAGAAAATCAGGTGGATGTGTTTTCCAGACTCAGAAATATCAACCCCAGCAAAAACGAGGAGTTTACCGTACAGATTGACTATGTCACCCCATTGGATCAAAAAGGAAACCAAATCCTGGAATACGGAGCCAAGAATATTCTTAGAAAAGCCTACTCGGACTTTTCCTACTTCGCAGCAGAGGGAGCAGATGGAGCGTTTGTACAGTTGGAAGATCCAAGCCTGAGCAACGAATTCAGCTATGATCAGAATGTGACTGCAGGCTATCTTTCCTATACGCTTCCACTTTTGAAAAACTACACGCTCAAAACAGGTCTTCGCTACGAATACACCATGATTGAAGCAGATTTCAAAACGGAGTTTGAAGCTGAAATTCCTTCCTATGGAACCTTGGTACCCAGCATCAATGCCAGCCGAAGACTGAAAAACGGAAACATGATCAAGGCAGCCTATAATAGACGAATTCAGAGACCTTCTCTTCGATTCCTCAACCCGAACATTGAAGCGGTCAACCCGCAATTGATCACTCAGGGTAATCCTGAATTGGAGCCTGAATTGACGGATAATTATGAGTTAGGCTACAGTACCTTCATTAAAAGTACCACGATCAACTTTACCGGATTTTTCCGGAATACCACGGGTTCCATTCAGCCGATCAGAACTACTCAAAATGACGGAATTATCTTTACCACTTATGAAAACGTAGGTCAGGAGCAAGCCTTTGGGACCAACATTTTCTTCAATATCAATATCAACAACAAGTTATCCCTCAATGGAGGTGGTGATTTGTACTACGCGATCTTGGACAATGGCCTTACGGATCCTCAATTTGCTGCCCAAAATGAGGGTTTTGTAGTCTCAGGAAGATTATTTGGAAACTATTCCCTGCCTAAAAACTGGCAGATGCAACTGTTCTCCTTTGCCAGAGGCAGAAGAGTAGAGCTTCAAGGAACCTCAGGAGGATTTGCAGTGTATGGCTTGAGCTTCAATAAGCAGTTCAATGAGAAAAGAGGCTCTATTGGCTTTGGGGCTGAGAACTTCCTAGCCAAGGAGTTTGTCGTCCGAAATGAAATCATCACCCCGACCATTGTCCAAAACAGCACCAATGCCATCCGAAATTTGAATTTCAAGATCAACTTCAATTACCGTATCGGAAAGCTCAGTATGGACCAAAGACCCAGAAGAAGAAAGTCCATCAATAACGACGACCTCAAAGAGGGCGGAGGAGATGGTGGAATGGAAAATGGGGGAGGTGCTCCGGTGAGAAACCGATAAAGACTCCCTGATTTGGAGAGTCCACGCTGAGTATTTAAGGGCTGTTCTGGATTGAAAAGAGCTTAAATGGGGGATTTTTCCCTGATATTCCAGCTAGTTTGTACTACCACATTAATGTTCGGAACTGACCATTCCGTCATTTTCCCACAAATGATAGATAGATTGGGTAACAAAAAACCCTGGCCATTCGGTCAGGGCTTTTTTGTGGAAAAAAAGGCTGGTATAGTGTTGATAAAACCTGCATGGATCCGGGATTTTCTCCAGGATTAATTTTTAGTTTCTGTAAAGCACCTTGTTGATGGCTTCGACTGTTCTTCTCACATTGGGAAGGGTTGCATCGATATAAGTCGGAGAGTAACTCAATGGGATATCCATGGAGTTGACCCGAATGACCGGAGAATCAAGATAATCAAAGGCATATCTCTGGAAATGGTAAGTCAATTCAGAAGAAATGGCAGCAATTGGATTTGCCTCTTCCACGATAACAGCTCTGTTGGTCTTTTTCAATGATTCCACGCAGGTTGCATAATCGATGGGGCGTACCGTTCTCAAGTCGATCACATCGCACTCGATGCCTTCCTTTGCCATTTCCTCTGCTGCCTCAAGGGCCACTTTCATCATTTTTCCGAAGGAAATCAGGGTAACATCTTTCCCTTTTCTCTTTACATCGGCCACACCGATAGGGAGGAGGTATTCAGACTCAGGTACTTCTCCTTTGTCAGAATACATCAATTCGGATTCCATAAAGATGACCGGATCCGGATCACGGATGGCAGCTTTGAGCAGCCCTTTGGCATCGTATGGGTTGGATGGAACGATTACCTTCAGTCCTGGAGTATTGGCAAACCAATTCTCAAAGTTGGAGGAGTGGGTAGCCCCGAGTTGTCCGGCGTTTCCGGTAGGACCTCGGAAAACTACCGGTACGGAATAGGCTCCTCCAGACATGGAATACATCTTGGCGGCCGAGTTGATGATTTGATCTATGGCTACCAGAGAGAAATTGAAGGTCATGAACTCGATGATGGGCTTCAGTCCGTTCATTGCAGCGCCTACTCCCAAGCCGGCAAATCCCAACTCGGAGATAGGAGTGTCATAAATTCGGTCAGGTCCAAATTCATCGAGCATCCCTTGGGATACTTTGTAGGCCCCATTGTATTCGGCCACCTCTTCTCCCATTAAAAAGACGTTTTTATCCCGTCTCATTTCTTCGGACATCGCCTCTCTCAAAGCTTCCCTGAATTGTATTTCTCTCATGATTTAAAGACAAAATTTTGGCTCGTAAAAATAGGAAGGAATCGGGCATTTGCAAAAGTTGCCGGATTCTTTGTCCAGGTGGATTTTACCCCAGATAGACGGTCTTGGAATTGACAAATTCAAGAATACCCTGACGGCTAAGCTCTCGGCCATAGCCGGAGTTTTTGATTCCTCCAAAGGGAAGCCAAGGATGACTGGCCACCATGGAATTGATGAATACCGCGCCACTTTCTATCAATTGGCTCATTCGCTCTGCTCGAGATGGATCCTTTGTCCATACGGATGCACCCAGTCCAAAATCTGTTGCATTGGCGATTTGGACGGCTTCTTGTTCACTTTCAAAAGAAAAGAAGGAAGCCACAGGTCCAAACATCTCCTCCTGAAACGCAGGGGAGTTTTTGGGGATATCCGTAATAAGGGTGGGTTTGAAGAAAGGAGAACCTTGTTCTGGTTTTTCTCCTCCAAATGGTATTTTGGCTCCCAAAAGCCGGGATTTTTTTACCTGATTGAATAGATCCACTGCCAAGTCAGGTCTCGCCATGCAGGCATAATCTGCGTTTTCGTCCAAAGGATCACCTTCTCTTAATTGACTTAGTTTTTCCTGAAACGACTCTATAAATCGTTTATAGATCGATTGCTCAATCAAAAACCGTTTGGCGGCAATGCAACTTTGCCCAAAATTGATCATCCGGGCTTTGACGGCAGTATCCACTGCTTTTTCCAGATTTGCATCGGCAAAAACCACGAAAGGATCACTGCCGCCCAGTTCAAGAAGGGTTTTTTTCAGTCCCTTTCCGGCAGCTGCGGCAATGGCCCGTCCAGCATGCTCGCTCCCAGTGAGGGAAACTGCTCTGACTTGAGGCTCCATGATAAGACTTAAGGTTACAGTCGAACTGACCAATAGGGATTGAAAGAGGCCCTTTGGAAATCCGGCCTGCTCAAAGACTTCCTGTATGGCCAAAGCACACTGAGGTACATTGGAAGCGTGCTTCAATACCCCGGCGTTGCCTGCCATCAGGGTAGGCGCTGCAAATCGGAACACCTGCCAAAATGGGAAGTTCCAAGGCATTACCGCGAGGATTACACCCAATGGCTGGTGAATTACTTTGGCCTTTTTGCCATCAGGAAGGGCTACAGGCTCATCCTGGAGAAAGTCCGCCGCAAAGTCCGCATAGTAATCACAGACCCAGGCACATTTGTCAATTTCTGCTCTGGATTCACGGATCACTTTTCCCATTTCCAAGGAAATTAGTCGGGCATAGTGTTCTTTTTTACCGCGGAGTTGCTCCCCTGCTTTTTTCATTAAACTTGCCCTTTTTTCGAGGGGCGTCTCCTTCCATTCCTGAAAAGCCTGGTGTGCTTGGACCAAATGAGATTTGGCTTCTTCCAGACTGACTGGCACAAACTCCTTCAGAATTTGGTCGGTAAATGGGTTGATGGATTTAATCAATTTCATTTTTCAATGGGTTTGCCTGCCTCTTTCCAAGCGGTAATGCCGCCCTCGAGCATATATACATGTTTAAAACCCGCATCCTGCATTAAATCTGCAGCTTTTCGGGTGCGGCTTCCCGAACGGCAATAGAGGAGGTAGGTTTTCTTTTTATCCAGTTTCTCAATTTCTTCGGCAAACGTTTCCCCGAGAAAATTGATGTTTAAGGCTCCGTTCAAGTGCCCGTCTGACACCTCTTCAGGAGTCCGGACATCCACGATTCTTGCTTTCTTTTTGGAAGACATCTTTTCAAATTGGTCGATGGAAATCACCTGAATCGAATCTTTGGGGACTTCCTGAGAAAAAGTGGGATGGCTCAAAAAGAGCAGCAGGAACACAGTGAGCAAGAGGTAGAATTTCATAAAGAAAATGGTTTTGAGGTAATAAAATGGGGGTTCAATTTGAGCAGGTCAAGATGATTTTTATGGGTAGAGTATGGCGCTGATGATCGGAATGGATTGAAATTATTTGATGGGTATCCTGAGGCTATTTTGTCTCTTTAAGTTAAACTTGAACTTAAATTTACTCAAAATGCGCCAAAAGATCGGTTTGATTTCCGATTCCCACAGTTACATTGATCACCAAACGCTGGAATATCTCCAGAATGTAGATGAAATTTGGCATGCCGGAGATGTAGGGGAGGCAGGAGTCCTGGACAGACTGCCTAAAGGAATTCCAATACGGGGAGTGTTTGGGAATATCGACGATGCATCAATCCGGGCAAGGTTTCCGGAGTGGAATGAGTTTAGCCTCGAAGGGGTGAAGGTACTGATGACTCATATCGGAGGAAAACCTCCCCGCTATGCCAAAGGAATTAAAAGGCTAATCAGGGAGTCCAAAGCTCAACTGTTTGTCTGCGGTCATTCCCATATCTGCAAGGTGGAGTTTGATAGGGAACTCAATTGTCTCTACATGAACCCCGGGGCTATTGGTCAGCAGGGATTTCATCAGATGCGTACGCTCTTGCTATTTGAACTCGACCAGGGAAAAATCACCAACCTGAGGGTGGTGGAACTCGGCAAAAGAGGGAAAGTCTGAAAATCAAAAAAGCGGCTGTTTGGCCGCTTTTTGTCTTCTTGAAGGAAGAAATTACTTAGAGAAAGAAGCCTTAAGCTCTTCTACATCGACATTTTTTATCACAGGCTTCGCACTCAACTGCTTGATTTTGATCACGCGAGCATTCTGCCCCTGTCTTTTTCTTCTCAACTTTCTTTTTAGAGTAGTTACACCCATGGCCGTATATGTTTAAGTTTTTGGATTCGAAACGAGGGGCAAAGATAGGAAGACAATTCTTTTATGCCTAAAAATCCGGCAAATTATTCTTGGAGAAAATCCAGGATGCTCCGGCCTTTTGGGGATTTTTGGGTAAATTTGGGCCAAAATCACCAAGTAAACCATGCAAAAGCCCTCCCTTCCCAAAGGAACGCGAGACTTTGGAACCCTTCAAATGGGTCGAAGAAACTTCATTCTGGATACCATTAAAGAGACTTTTCAGCTGTTTGGCTACCAACAGATCGAAACTCCCGCCATGGAAAATCTTTCTACCCTTACCGGAAAGTACGGGGATGAGGGCGATCAGCTCTTGTTCAAAATTCTCAATTCCGGGGATTTCGCCAAGGACCTGACTGAAGATGATCTTAAAAATGGTAGTCACACCATCCTTCCAAAAGTTTCAGAAAAAGGGCTGCGCTATGATCTGACGGTTCCTTTTGCTCGCTACGTGGTAATGAATCGGAATGAATTGGTTTTTCCTTTCAAGCGCTACCAAATCCAACCGGTATGGAGAGCAGATCGCCCCCAAAAGGGCCGCTACAGGGAATTTTTTCAGTGTGACGCGGATGTAGTGGGTACGGATAGTCTGGTATGCGAGGCGGAAATTATTCTCATGATCCGGAGAGTCTTTGCCAAGTTGGGACTCAAATCCTACAGCATCAAGGTGAATAACCGAAAGATTCTCACCGGGATCGCCGAGGCGATTGGGGAGGCAGGCAAGGAAGGGCCTCTCTGTGTGGCGATGGATAAGCTGGACAAAATCGGCTGGGAAAAAGTAAAGGAGGAATTGTCCCAAAGGGGATTTGGAGAGACTTCTGTTCAAAAACTCGCTCCCTTGATTAACATGGAAGAAGGGCTGAAGAATAAGCTGGATTTTCTCAGGGAATTTCTAAAAAGCTCAGAAACAGGATTGAAAGGGATACAGGAATTAGAAGAAGCCTTTGGACTATTGAAGCAAATGGGTGAGGATATGGCTCATGTGGATTTTGATGTTTTGTTGGCAAGAGGGCTTTCGTATTATACCGGAGCCATCTTTGAAGTCAAAGTCCATGGGGTCTCCATTGGGTCTGTAAGTGGAGGAGGAAGGTACGACGACCTTACCGGCGTTTTTGGAATGCCGGGAGTGTCGGGAGTAGGGTTCTCATTCGGAGTAGACCGAATCTACGATGTATTGGAAGAGTTGGGACTATTTCCTGAAGAAAACCTACAGGGGACCCGCCTGCTTTTGGCTTATTTTGACCAAAAGGGCTTTGATTATGCCTTGTCCATTTTAGGTAAGTTCAGAGCAGCCCGGATCAAAGCTGAGATCTACCCTGATCCCTCCAAGCTCAAAAAGCAGTTGGAATTTGCCTCCAAAAAAGAAATCCCCTACGTGGGGATTTGTGGTGATGCCGAGATCAGTACCGGCACCTTGGCGCTGAAAAACCTAAGATCCGGGGATCAGCAAGCCTATACTATAGAAGAAGCAGTAAAAACCTTAAGTCAATCCACCTCCACAATGGCAGATACCGGAAGATAAATGCCTTCTTTGAGTACCACAAAGTCGGCCCCTACAGCCCAAACCGTGGTGTGCACCTGATATACGTTTCCATCAGCGGTTTCGAAAGTCAGGTATACCTTGGTTTGAAGTAGGTTGCCCAGCGTCTGAGATCGGTGAAGAGATGCTTCTCTAAGTTTTTTCTGTTCAGCAGTGGATAGGACTTCTTTTTTCGAAAAGGTTAAATTGCGGATCGCTTCTTTTTCGATCCGGGTAATGGTTTTCATGGTCGAAGAGGTTAAGTTATATTCTATTTTACAGAATTTATGAGGTAAAAGTTGGCTAAAATATTCTTATGAATGGTATAAAAAGAGATACAACGGAATAATATTTTGTTATCCAGATTCAAATAGAATATTATCTTATTTAGCTTGCTTATTTCTACCTCCCGAAAAAGATATATTTGAAAAAAAATTAAGCATTATGTTCGATTTGATGGGAATGATGGGCAAAGTCAAAGAAGCCCAGGCAAAAATAAAAGAGGCTCAGGCCAAGTTGGTTCATCTGCGTGCTGAAGGAGAGGCGGGTGCCGGTATGGTCAAAGTGTGGGTGAATGGAGAGCGGAAAGTTCTGACCATCGAAATGGATGAATCTCTGCTCAGTCCAAATGACAAGGAGATGCTGAGTGACTTAATCGTGGCGGCTACCAACAAAGCCATGGAAGCCATTGAGGTGAAAATCAAAGAAGAGATGAAAGCTGCTACTCAAGGCATGCTTCCCAATATTCCGGGTATGGACTTGGGGAGTATGTTTGGATGAGCAACAAAAGGTATTTCTATTGGGAACTTTCCTTTGTGGTAAATCAGAGAAGCCCTCTTTTTTTATGAAAAAATCCGCGGTTGTTATTCTCAATTACAATGGAGAAAAGGTCTTGCCAACTTTCCTTCCCTCAGTATTGGCCCATAGCCAATCGGATATCTGGGTGATTGACAATAGCAGCACGGATTCTTCTCTTTCCTTGCTTGAGCATGAGTTTCCTCTGGTAAAAATCATTCGACTCTCCTCAAACTTTGGGTTTGCAGGTGGATACAATTGGGGGCTTGAATCGCTCAAGGGACAATATGAATTTCTTATTTTGCTCAATTCGGATGTGGAAGTGACTCCTGCTTGGGACCAGAACCTGATAGGCTGGCTGGAAAGGTATCCAGATTACTCTTGTGTACAGCCCAAAATTCTTTCGTGGTCCGACCGGGAGCAGTTTGATTATGCCGGTGCGGGAGGGGGATTTTTGGATAGCTTGGGCTACCCTTACTGCAGAGGGAGGATTTGGGATGTGTTGGAAACAGACCAGGGGCAATACGACGATTCTTTGACCGTGGATTGGGCTTCCGGCGCATGCATGGTCATTCGGTCAGCCGATTTTTTTGAACAGGAAGGATTTGATGCACATTTTTTCGCCCATATGGAGGAAATTGACCTCTGTTGGAGATTGCGGATTTCCGGAAAAAAAATCGGGTATTGTGGAGCAGTGAAAGTCTATCATCAGGGAGGAGCCACCCTTTCCCGTTCCAGTCCCAAAAAGCTTCACCTCAATATCAGAAACAGTCTGAGTATGCTTTATAAAAATGAATCCAAAAGCAGGTTTTGGATGATTTTTTTATTGAAGTGGATCTTGGAAAGCATATCGGCCCTTCAGTTTTCCCTCAAAGGGGATAAAGAAGCCTCCCGGGCAATAGTGAAAGGCTATTTGGATTTTCTGAAGAGCAGGCATTTGTTCGAAAATCAGATGGAAAAACAAAAAGACCGGGGTATTTTCCGGTCTGGACCTGTGCGTTTTCTCTTTTGGCACTTTTTTATCTTGGGCAAAAGAAAGTTTTCGGAACTTTAATCGAATAGGACTGGATTGTTCATCTTGCGAAAATACTTTCTGATTTTCATCATCATAGCCATCGATACATAGACGATGACTGGGGACCCCAAAGTGATGAATGAGGAATAAATGAAAAATAGTCGAATGCTGTCAATTGGAAAATTTAATTTCTCCCCAAGGCGGGAACACACGCCAAAAGCTCTTTCTTCGAAGAACAGTTTTAATTTTTCCATGATTTGTGGTGGTTTAGTTGATCAAAAATAGAATAAATGCCGGTCTTTCCAATAAGTAAACTTTCTGTCAGATTGTTTTCCTACCTGACAATTTTTCTTTGGCTATCAGGCTATTGTAGCGAATCTTTGGCAAGAACTGTGCCTGAAAGCAAGTATTTGAACAATGCCACAGTTTACCCATACAAATTAAAATTGGAAGGAGACTCCTTGAGATTTGAAGTCCAAGGCAATATTCCCATTGCCTCTGTGATGGCAATCCGCAACAGTAAATTGAAGCTTTATTTTGTCTCACAGTCCCGAAAAATGGAATTGGGGGAAATTCCCCTGATCCGAGAAGGGACGGTTTTCAGGTTTGAAAAGGGGTACTCGCTTTTCTTTGAAGACTGGATGTTGGGCGCAAGTTTGGAGTTGCAGTTTGTTCAGCAAAAGCGGTCAGGTGAGGAGGTTTTGGAAAAAAGACTACTGACCAAAGGAGTCCTTGCTCCACAGCTGATGGTCAAGCTGGGGGAGGTCTATTCCGATGAGCCCATTCCGGAAGTTGGGGCCTACATTTTGTCAGGACAGACAGATAAAGATGCTGCGCAAAAAGGGGAATTCGTAGTTTATTTTGATCCGGGAGCCTCCCAACTCAAAAAAAATGCGGCTTATCAATCCACCCTAAACGAATTGGATGTTTTTCTTCAGAATTTCCCTCTTCTTCAATCCTTCAAAATTACCGGATTGCAATCTCCGGAAACTTCTGAGGGCAAATCCAGTCAACTGGGAATGGCCCGTGCTTCAGCGGTCAAAAAAGGCCTTGCGGATCGTTTGCAAGCATTTCCGGACTCCCTTATTCGTATAGATTCGAGATGGAACGACTGGTTTGATTTGAGGTTGCTTTTGAGGGATTATGAGGGAATATCCACTCAGCGAAAAGATGAAATGTATGCAGTATTGATGAACAGGGAATCTTTTCAGGATCAGTATTCGAGATTAGTCAAAATTCCGGGTTTTTCACAGGTACAGAAAGATTTGTTTCCCAAGCTTCGAGCTGTGAAAATTGAAATTGTAGCCAAACCCAGAAAAGGCTTGACTATGGAGCAGACTCGAAAGCTCAATGTGGCCTTGAAAAATACCACTTCAGGTTCACTGTTAACCCTTGAGGAATGGATTCAGGCTGCTGAAGCCACGAATAGCTTAGATGAAAAAGCGCTAATCTATTCCAAGATGACGGAATATTTTCACTCTCCATTGCCCTACAACAACATGGCGGTAGTCCGCATGCGACAGGCCCAGCGTACCTTGGATTATGGATCCAAGGAGATTCTTTGGGATGAAGCGGACCGATTGTTGGTTCAAGCTTATCGCGTGGAGGCGAATCCTTATTCTTTACACAATCAAGGTCAGATTTTGGCTTTGAAAGGAAACTACTGGGATGCCTATAAAAAGCTTTCGGAAGCTTCGGTTGGAATACAGAATAAAGATTTGGTCCGGAGAAACGAGGCCCTCCGTGGGGCATTGGATATTTTGAGAGGGGATTATAAGTTGGCTACCTTGAGGTTTGACTATGAATTTTCCGATCCCAAAGACTATTTCAATAAAGGTTTGGCCTTTTACCTGATAGAGGATTTTTCGGAAGCTAATGCTGCATTTGAGGAATCGGTGATTTTGGGAAGGAGTTTTGGCTATGGATATTACGGCTTGGCCATGATAGCGGCAGGTTCTGGGCAGGCGGAAATAGCACTGATTCATCTAAAAAGGGCAGTAGAATCCAATCGGCAATTGGCAGAGAAGGCTTTTCAGGATCCTGTTTTTCAGGAATTAAGAGAAACAGAAGAGTTTTTCTCGGTATTCAATTCCCGCCGATAAAGAAAAGAAAATTCGGATTTTCAGGTTAGTAGAATTCTTTTCGATGGCAGGAGGTAGCAAACCCTTGCTTTTCAAGGGAATATTTGGTTGTTTTTTTTATTTAGAAATTTTTAGTAAATAAAAAAACGTCTTTTCAGAATAATATTTAGGGTTTTGCATTTGAAATTTGTTTTAGATTATTTAACATTGACGATTAAGAATTAACAACTAACCCAAAATTACTCTGCCTATGCACCTTATTACTTAGTATTTCCCTACTCTCACCTAGCATCATCCGATGCACTCAAACCTACAGGTTATTTAATTCGCAGGTCACACTCAGACCAGGTATAGTTGCAATAGAAGTCTGAAAATCAGAGTCTTTCCTATTGCTATTATTTTAAGAATAATCGCAAACGATTGCACAAACAATAAACGAACAAGTTTTTGAGATTAATCTTGTTACCCAATCTATCTACGTATATGAAAAAAGTTTACAAAATTCTAAGTGTGTGTCTCATGCTCTTAGTCCTATCCGCTGGTGCCGTCATGGCGCAAAAAACAGTCACGGGTACGGTTCTTGACGAGTACGGAGTAGGTTTGCCGGGTGTTTCTATCCTGGTAAAAGGTACTACTACCGGTACTGCCACAGACATTGACGGAAAGTACTCCCTCAATGTGCCCAATGACCAGGCAACCTTGGTCTTTTCTTTTATCGGCTATTCATCCATTGAGCAGGTGGTCGGTCCAAGAAGTATTATTGATGTAAGCATGAAGCCTGATGAGAGAACTCTCACAGAACTCATTGTAACGGGTTATTCCATTGACTCCAGAAGAGAAACCACCGGTGCGATTGCCACGGTCGATCCTAGAGATCTTCAGGTAATCCCTACCGGTAACGTGGAACAAACTCTCCAAGGTCGTGTATCCGGTGTGACCGTAATTACCAACGGTCAGCCAGGTACTTCTTCCATTATCCGTGTTCGGGGTTTCGGTGCCTTCGGTGGTAACGAACCTTTGTACATTGTGGATGGTCTTCCTACAGGTTCTACTGATTTCTTGAATCCGGATGATATCGAATCTACAACTGTATTGAAAGATGCGGCTGCAGCCTCTATCTACGGGGCCCGTGCTGCAAACGGAGTAATTGTTTACACCACCAAGAAAGGCTCCAGAAACAAAAAGCTTCGTGTGGATTACAATGGAATGTATGGAATTACTGATCCGGGTACTGGCTTGGATATGATGAACCCACAGGACTATGCTACCTACACCTGGTTGGCGGAGACCAATACTGCTAGAATTAACGGTGTTGCCCCAGCCTATGGACATCCTCAATTCGGTACAGGTTCATCTCCAGTGATGCCTTATTACCTGAGCTTAATCACCCGAGATCCGGCTACAGGAGCCTTAGGTGTGGCTTCAGGCCAACCTGGACCACTTTCTCAAGCTCAAATTGATCAGCAAAGAGAATGGTACAACATCGATCCTACCCGAGGCACAGTCCGTCAGTTGACTCGAGCCATGACCGGTGAAGGTACTGATTGGTATGCTGCCCTTACTAGAAATGCACCATTACATAGACATTCTTTGGGCTTCAACGGAGGTTCTGAGACTTCCCGATTCTTCGTCGGTGTAGGCCTTCAGGAGCAGGCGGGTATCATGATCGGAAACGACTTCAGAAGATATTCCTTGAGAGCTAACTCTGAGTTTGACGTGACCAAGAGAATCCGGATCGGACAAAACTTCCAGGCCACTTACCGTCAGGTATTGGGTCAGCAAGGGGGTACCGGAGGTCGAGGTGTATCCGATGACGAAAACGACATCCTTCAGGCCTTCCGTATGCCATCCATTATTCCTGTCTACGATGAGTTTGGTGGCTATGCAGGTACTGCATCTAGAGGATTTAACAACCCTAGAAACCCGGTAGCTAACAGAGAAGGTCAGTTGAACAACAGAAGCTTCAACGCCAACGCCTTTGGTAACTTGTATGGGGAGTGGGATATCATTGATGATTTGACTTTCAGAACCTCCATCGGCGGTCAATATGACAACTTCTACGGGGTTGGTTATACCCGATTGCAGTATGAAAACTCTGAAAACAACTCAGCGTTTGGGTACAATGAATTTGCAGGGTATTCCTTTGCATGGACTTTTACCAACACCTTGGCTTGGAAAAAGAAAATTGACAAGCATGCATTTGACGTCTTGTTAGGTCAGGAAGCTTTGAATACCGGTGCAGGTAGAAATATGAACGCGGTGGGTCAAAATCCATTCTCTCAGGACCCTGACTTCATTACCATCTCCAACTTGCCTGTAAGTACCCGTCAGGTTAACTCCAACCAATTCAAGGGAGTAAATTTCAACTCTTACTTCGGACAAGTAAAGTATACCTACAACGATAAATATCTGTTCAGTGCTGTAGTTCGTCGGGATGGTTCTTCCCGATTCGGTGAAAACTCCAGATATGGGGTGTTCCCTGCCTTCTCAGCAGCCTGGAGAATTTCTTCTGAATCCTTCCTTCAGGGTACCACTTGGATTGATGATTTGAAAATCCGAGGCGGCTGGGGTGAGATGGGTAACTCCAATAACGTAGACCCCAATAACCAATTCTCTTTGTTTGCTGGGAATATCAACGCTTCTTCCTATGATATCGGAGGTACCAACTCCAGTGCGATCATTGGATTCAGAAGATCCCGAATCGGTAACCCTAATGCAAGATGGGAGACTGCTGTTACTCAAAACATAGGTTTTGATGGTACTTTCTTCAATGGCCGATTGGATATTATCTTCGACTGGTGGAAAAAAGATACCAAAGACTTGCTCTTTACTGTGCCAATTCCATTGACTGCAGGTAGCAATGCTGCCCCTCCAGCGGTAAACATTGGTGAAATGTTGAACAGAGGTTTGGACCTTTTGGTAACTACACGAGGTAACTTCACTTCTGATTTGACTTATGAATTGACATTGACTGGATCTACTTTGAAGAACGAAATTGTTTCTCTTTCCCCAGGCTTGGACTTCATCACCACAGTAAACCCCTCCTACAGAGGCATTCAGCCCATCCGAAATGCAGTGGATCAGCCCCTTTCTTCTTTCTTCGGGTTTAATGTTTTAGGTCTTTTCAGAGATCAAGAGGATGTAGATAGACATGCAACTCAGGATGGTGCTGCTCCGGGCCGATTTAAGTTTGAAGATGTAAACGGCGACGGAGTGATTACTCCCGATGACCGGGTCTTCTTGGGTAATCCAGTTCCCGATTTCACAGGCGGTTTGACTTTCACTTTGGGTTACAAGGGTTTTGACCTATCTGCCTACCTTTACACTTCTATCGGAAATGAAATTTGGAATCAGTCCCGTTGGTTTACTGACTTCTTCCAGACATTCGAAGGTGCTGCTATCTCAGAGCGTTTGAAAAATGCCTGGACTCCGGAAAACTTGAATGCTGAAATTCCAGTGGTTGAAAGAACTGCGAACTTCTCTACTTCTGACGTTGCCAACTCATTCTATGTAGAAGATGGTTCTTACCTGAGATTGCAAAACCTGACCCTGGGTTACTCTGCACCAGCCAGCCTACTTCAGAAATTGAAGATGGAAAGAGCTAGAGTGTTTGCTTCTGTAAACAACCTGTTTACCATTACCGGCTATGAGGGATTGGATCCTGCAGTAGGTGGTGATGCGGATTTGACTTTTGGTATTGATGTAGGAAACTACCCAGTTACCAGAGGCTGGACATTTGGTTTAAATCTAAGCTTCTAAACCAAACCAATTATCAAGAATCGAGTTATAGACCATATAATAGATTAACAAAATGAACAATTTCAAATTAAAAATCGGCGCCTTACTAGCATCCACAGCGATGATGGTAGCAGTGAGTTGTAGCGATGATTTCCTGGAAGTACCACCGGTGGGACAGCTGTCTGAAGCACAGTTGACTTCTCTGGCGGGATTGGATGCGTCTTTGATCGCAGCCTATTCTCAGGTAAACGGTCGCGGAAACAGATTAGGGTCTCCTTCCAACTGGGTTTGGGGGAGTATTAGAGGGGGAGAGGCGAATAAAGGTACCGACCCTGGAGATTTTTCCACAATCAATCCTATTCAGCGGTTTGAAAATAACGCTGCAGGGGGAGAAATGGGATCTAAATACAACGTGTGTTATGAAGGGATTGCCCGTGCCAACAATGTCTTGAGACTGTTGGAAAAGCGTCAATCTGATGTGACAGACAATGACGTAATCAGGTTAAGTGCACAGGCGAGATTTCTGAGAGCACACTTCTACTTTGAGTTGGCCAGAGACTATAATAGAACACCCTATGTGGATGAAACTGTAGACTATGGTTCAGGTTTGGAAGAGGTGAAAAATGACAAAGATCTCTGGCCTTTCATCATCGCAGATTTTGAATATGCGATTGCCAATCTTCCAAGTACTCAGCCCCAAGTGGGCCGGGTAAATCAATGGGCTGCTAAGGCTTATTTGGGTAAAGTATTTATGTACACCAAAGAATACAGCAGAGCCAAAGCTTTGTTTGACGATGTGATTGCCAATGGGGTAACCTCCAATGGGCTGAAGTATGACTTGGTACCCTACTATGACGATGCTTTCCGTGCTGCCAATGACAATCATGAAGAATCAGTATGGGCTTACCAGTCTGCAGCCAATACGGGTGCGGTACAAAATGCAAACCCAGAGTTTGACTTGAATTTCCCCTACAATACCGGTCCTGCTGGTCCTGGTAACTGCTGCGGATTCTTCCAGCCAAGCTTTACTTTCGTCAATGCGTTCCGAACTAGAAATGGACTCCCTCTTTTGGATAAGTCCTTCAACAGTCCGGCTAACGAGGTGAAAAATGATATGGGATTAGCTTCTGATCAGCCATTTACTCCAGATTCTGGAACACTTGACCCAAGATTGGATCACACCGTGGGAAGGAGAGGCATTCCTTATTTGGATTGGCAAGACCATCCAGGTCAGGCTTGGATCAGAAACCAGCCTAACGGAGGACCATACTCTCCAAGGAAATATGTGTATGCTAGATCCGAGCAAGGTTCTTTCCAAGACAATTCTTCTTGGACACCAGGTTACACAGGGATCAACTTCATGATCATCCGTTTTGCAGATGTTCTTCTTTTGGCTGCAGAAGCTGAAATCGAAGTGGGCAATTTGGAAACTGCCAGAACTTATGTGAACAGAGTAAGAACAAGAGCGATCAACTCCAAATTGATGAGAGAAGATGGCACCATGGCGGCCAACTATGACATCAAAATTTATGACTCTCCTTGGACAGATGCCAATATCGCCAGAGAAGCGGTGAGAATGGAACGATTGCTTGAATTGGGTATGGAAGGTCACAGATTCTATGATCTTCAGAGATGGGGCACTGCCGAGGCAGAGTTGAACAATATCTACTTCCCTTATGATGGAGCTAAGCTTCCTGCTGCTTTGGGTAATGGCGCACGATATACTGAGAAGTTTAAGTGGGTGCCTATCCCTCAGGATCAGATTGATCTTCAGCCGGGAATTCTGATTCAGAATCCTGGATTCTAATCTTAATCAGCTAAATACTTTAAAAGAGAAGGCCAAAAGCCTTCTCTTTTTTTGTCCCTTTTGTTTGATGATTTCTTTATTTCCATGTTGGAAATGGGTATTTTTCCTTTCCCTAAGCACCCAATGAAATTTATGAAATTCAATTACCCTCTTTCCATTCTCTTGGTATCGGTCTTGTTTTTTTCCTGTAAAAAAGAGGACAAACTTTTTGTCTTAAAGCCCTCGGATGAGACTGGAATTACATTCAATAATCAAATAACTGAGTCGGACAGCTTCAATATTCTGACTGACGAGTATATTTTCAACGGGGGAGGAGTCGCTATAGCGGATTTTGATCGGGATGGTTTGCCGGACTTGTTTTTTACCGGGAATCAGGTTCCCAATCGACTTTATTTGAATAAAGGCGAACTTCAGTTTGAGGACATTTCAGAAAGTGCCGGGATCATGGCTTCCGAAAAATGGTGCACAGGAGTCACCGTGGTAGATATCAATACGGATGGGTGGCCGGACCTCTATGTGTCTGCTGCCATGCTTAAAGGACCCGGGGAAAGAAATAATCTGCTTTTTGTCAATCAGGGAAAAAATGAAAAGGGAGAAGTCACCTTCTTGGAAATGGCAGAGTCCTATGGTATCGCTGATCCTGGTAACGGAATGGGGGCTGCCTTTTTGGATTATGATTTGGATGGGGATTTGGATCTCTATGTACTCAATAACGAACAAGTCACTGCTAAACCTACCAATTTTAAAGAAAAGGTAACCGATGGTTCTGCCGTTAACAACGACGCCTTTTACAGAAACAATGGAGATGGAACATTTACTAATGTCACGCTGGAAGCAGGCATTACCATTGAGGGTTTTGGATTGGGGATTGCCATCGCGGATATGAACAATGATGGCTGGCCTGATATCCATATCAGCAACGATTACATCACCAATGACATTCTTTACATCAATAATCGGAATGGGTCTTTTTCCAATCAGACCAAAGACCGATTGCGCCACCAAAGCCAGTTTTCCATGGGTTCGGATATTTCTGATTTCAACAATGACGGCTTGCCTGACTTGATTACCATAGATATGTTGGGAGAGGACAATTACCGAAAGAAAACTACCATCGGTAAGAATGTATATCAGACTTATATCAATAACGAACAATGGGGTTACGAATACCAATATGTCCGGAACATGCTTCATCTGAACAATGGGGCCGACTTGCCCATGAGTGAAATCGGGTTGATGGCAGGTGTCTATCAGACAGATTGGTCCTGGGCTCCGCTTTTTGTAGATGTGGATAATGACGGATTCAGGGATTTATTGATTACCAATGGGTTTCCAAGAGATATCACTGATAAGGACTTTGCCAATTATCGGGCTGATGTGGGGAGTGTCGCCACAGTAAGACAGCTTTTGGATTCTATTCCCATTGTGAAAATCCCCAATTACTCCTACCGTAACCTGGGTGATTTAACTTTTGAAGACAGCGGAGAAGAATGGGGGCTAAATATTCCTTCATTTTCCAACGGGGCTATTTTTGCTGACTTGGATTTGGACGGGGACTTGGATTATGTGGTGAACAATATCAATGACCCTGCCTTTGTTTTTGAAAATAGGTTGAATCAAAATACTCCTGCTCCCAATTTTTTGAGGATTAAGCTTAAAGGCCCTGCCCTTAATCCGGATGGTTTGGGCGCTAAAGTTTTACTTTCAGTTAATGATTCACTTCAGCTTTTTCAAGAAGCCCAAGTAGCTCGTGGGTATATGTCTTCAGTGGAAAATATTCTCCATTTTGGTTTGGGTAAATCATCTTCAGTTAATGAAATCCGAGTGGTATGGCTGGATGGAAAAGAAAGTAAGCTGGCAGGGGTAACCGTAAACCAAGTTTTGGAAATCAGCTATGAAAATGCCTCGATAGGTACCAATTCCTTCGCAATTATGGATTGGGGTGAAGAAAAAACGGTCTTCGAAGAGGTCTCTGATGAGCTTGGAATCAGCCTTATCCATCAGGAAGAGGACAAAATTGATTTTAATATTCAGCGGACTCTGCCCCACAAACTCTCTCAGTTTGGACCGGCTTTGGCTGTTGGAGATTTGAACGGCGACGGGTTGGAGGATTTGATTGTCGGCTCTTCCTCGGGAAATGCGCCAATGTGGTATGCACAAAATGCTTCCGGTACTTTTACGGAAAACCCCTTGATTCCGGGCGAGGACGCTACCTATGAAGAAGCGGCTATTCTTGCTTTTGATGTGGAAAATGATGGGGATTTGGACCTATATCTTGTTAGTGGAAGTGCGGAGTTTCCGCCTAATTCGGTCTACTACGAGGATAGACTGCTTCTCAATGACGGAAAAGGAAATTTCACTTTGGATAGAAACTTCTCCGGAATCAAAGGAAATGGAAGCACCGTAAAAGGAGCGGATTTTGATGGGGATGGGTTTGTCGATCTTTTTGTAGGGGGACGAACTCCAGTAGCCCAGTTTCCTTATCCTGAACAAAGCTATTTGCTCCATAATCAGGGCGGGACTTTGGTGGATGTGACCCTGGAAAAAATTCCTGAAATCCGGAATTTGGGAATGATTACGGATGCTGCATGGACAGATATCGACGGAGATGGTCAGTTGGACTTGGTGGTAGTAGGGGAACTGATGGCGATTACGGTTTTCAAGAATTCCGGAGGCAATTTTCAAAAGCTGACCCAAACCGGGCTGGAAAATCATCTGGGTTGGTGGAATGTAATCCAAACGGCCGATTTGGATGGAGACGGGGATATGGATTGGGTAGTAGGAAATCTAGGAGCGAACAATCACCATCACCCCTCGGCCGAACGTCCTGTGAAGGTCTATGCCAAAGACTTTGATTCCAATGGCAGTGTGGATCCGGTGGTCTTTTCTTATTACAAAGATAAAATCGGTGGAGGGTACAATTCTTTCCCCAGCCATTTTTGGGATGACCTGAATGGGCAAAGCACGCTATTCAGAAGGAAATTCGAGCGATACAAGTATTTTGCTCTGAGTACGGAGCAGTCCCTTTTCACCGAAGAGGAGAAAAAAGATGCGCTAATCCTGACTGGAAACTACGATCGCACCGTGTGGGTAGAAAATCTTGGAGGTGGGAAATTCCAAGTTCATGAATTGCCCACGCTAGCCCAATTGGCGCCGGTATATGGCATTGCCACTGAAGATGTAAATGGGGATGGTCACTTGGATATCCTGCTTACAGGAAATGATTATGGAAATGAAATATTCATCGGGAGATTGGATGCTTCTTTGGGATTGATGCTTTTGGGAGATGGAAAAGGAGGTTTTACAGCAGTCAAGGCAAAAGATAGCGGTTTTGTAGTCCCCGGAGATGCCAAAGGGCTAGTTAAGCTTCAAGGAGCGAATGGTCAATCCCTTTTTGCGGCAGCTCAAAACAGGGGAAAACTGCTCGTTTTCCAAAAGTCAAATCCTTAATCCTCTCACCTGTGTGCTGAGCGGATGGGATTGAGAAAGCTTAGCGATAAAGCTCTCCAGGTCTTGCCGAACAGATATCCAAAATCAAATCCGCTACTTTGTCGGTCACATCGTCAAAGTAGCGCTTTCCTTTTTCAGGTGTCGCCTTTTTTGGGTTTCCTATACCAGTGTCTGCGGTTACTTGGGACCATTTTCTTTCAGACCAAGCCCATTTTTCCCGGACTCCCCGGATGACTGATTTTTTTTCTGCCCCGTCGCCAGCTTCATTCAAAGGAAGCACTAATTCGGGGTGAAGATACTGAATCAAGGCCGTCTCCATTTCGTCGGCATGGTCTCCGGATTCCTCAAAATATTGGCTTTTGTCCAAGGCCTGAAACCAATTGCAGGTAAACAGCATCATCTCCGGAAACTGCAAGCCCAATTCCCTCAGCATGGGCTGGAAATTATTCCCCCCATGGCTGTTCAGAATCAGGAATTTGTTGATTTCCTGACGGTTCAGTGTTTCCAAAATATCCTTAAGAATAATTAGCTGTGTACTTGGGAAGATATTCATGTCGAGGTAGATGTCTGCCTGACCCGTATTGACCCCAAATGGGATGGTGGGTAGAATGACCACCTTTGCCCCTTGTTCCCAGGCCTTTCTTCCACTCTCCGCGCCAATTGCGTCGGCTTCGTAGACATCAGTTCCGTAGGGCATATGAAAGTTGTGGGCTTCTGTAGCTCCCCAAGGAAGCACGGCCATTTCGTAGCGAACGTGCTGAAGGTCTTTCCAATTGGCTTCTTTGAGTAGATAGGGTCTCATACTTATTTTGGGATTTGTGGAAAAGGAAGGAAATCTTTCTTTCAAAAATGATAATTTGAAAGCTGATTTCTAAAATAAGATTCATGTCCCAAAGAAGAAAGTTTATCAAGCAAAGCCTGATGGGTTCTGCTCTTTTTTTACCTGGAGTAGCTTCGGCCTGCGCCCAGACCGCCGAGAAAAGTCCAAATTCGGGAGAAAAACCTCTTATCCTTTCCACCTGGAATCACGGGATCCCTGCCAATGCCGATGCATGGGCGAAGCTGAAGGAAGGAGGGAGTATTCTCGATGCCGTAGAGGCAGGAGTGAGAAATACCGAGCTGGATATGGATAATCTTACCGTGGGCCTTCAGGGGCTTCCGGATCGAGAGGGAATTACCACGCTGGATGCTTCGATCATGACAGGTGACGGTTCCTGTGGCTCGGTGGCCTTTGTCAGACAAATCAAACATCCGATCTCTCTTGCCCGTGCGGTGATGGAAAAGACCCCTCATGTGATGCTTGCAGGGGAAGGCGCAAGGCAATTTGCCATTGCCCAGGGCTTTCCTTTGGAAAAAGAAGAACTAAGCCCCAAAGCCAAAGTGGCCTACGAAGAATGGAAAAAGACCAGCCAGTATAAGCCAATCATCAACATCGAAAATCACGATACCATCGGGATGATCGGAATCGATGCAGGAGGTAAGTTGGCAGGAAGCTGTACCACGAGTGGCCTTGCTTATAAGATGCACGGACGGGTAGGGGACAGTCCCATCATCGGAGCGGGGCTGTATGTAGATGATGAAGTCGGTGCAGCTACCGCCACCGGATTGGGAGAAACCATCATTCGGGTTTGTGGCAGCTTTTTGATTGTGGAATTGATGCGACAAGGTAGAACTCCCCAAGAAGCTTGCGAAGAAGCTGTGAGGCGTCTTGTGGCAAAAAATAAGGAGGGGGATGGTATTCAGGCCGGTTTTTTAGCTATCAATAAATATGGAGAGGTGGGTGCTTATGCGATTCGTCCCGGTTTCAACTATGCCCGTGCGACAGAGTCCGGAAATGTATTGATAGACGCGGCAAGCTATTATTCATCATGAACAAAATCCTACTAGAAGCCCCTGTATTTAATCTCCATGGAGCGCTTGAGGCAGCGCTAAAAGGGATTGACCGGTTGGAGTTGTGTTCCAATTTTCCTGAGGGAGGAGAAACTCCCAGCGCAGGAATGCTTCGCTTCGTCAAAAGTGAGGTGGATGTTCCTGTTTTTGTCATGATTCGTCCCAGAGGCGGTGATTTCGTTTATTCTCATAAGGAATTGTTGGTCATGAAACAGGATATTCAGCTTTTGGGAGATTTGGGTGCAGATGGATTTGTTTTTGGGGTCTTGGATGAGCAGGGCAAAGTCCATGAAGCAGCCTGTGAAACCCTGCTGAGGGCCGCAAATGGCAAGCCCTGTACTTTTCATCGGGCCTTCGATGCTTCTTTGGATTTATTTGATGCTCTGGAAAAAATCATTGCCTTGGGCTTTCAGAGAATTCTTACGTCAGGAGGTAAGAATACCTTGACGGAAGGGCTTCAGCAGGTCGTTTCTCTGCTCAATCTAGCCGGAGAAAGAATAATCATCCTTCCCGGAGGAGGAACCAAACCTGAACATGTTCCTTCGTTGAAGGCAACCGGATTTTTGAAGGAAGTGCATGCTTCTTGCAAGCTGGAGCAAGCTACAGGCAATCAATATCTTACCCCGGGACTTTCCTTTTCTTCCGCACCTTTGGATTATGGTAAGCAGTGGGGAGTCAGTCAGGAACTGGTTCGGGCATTTCATGGAGTACTGTAGATTTTGAAAATCATGAAGAGAAGTTGGGTAGTAGGTGTCTTGGTGTTGTTTTCAGCCTGTGGTCAGATCGGAGAGCGAAAGCAGCCTCCTCCTTCGCTTTATGAACTTGCCCAAAGTGATCTGAATCTTTCCGGGGAGCAGTTGGCCAAAGGCTATTGCGGGAGCTGTCATTTGATGCCCGATCCTGATATCTTGGACCAAAAAACTTGGGCTCGGGTACTTCCCGATATGCGAAAGCGATTGGGCTTGTATTTGGAGGAAGATTTTGGAACTCCACTGCCTCAGGATGAGGGAGTGCCGGAAGGGATTTATTCCAATCAGCCATTGATTTCAAGAGAGAATTGGGTCAAAATTGAGGAATTTTACCTTCAGACTGCTCCGGAGGGCCCGCTCCCTCAAGCTGAGAAGGCAGAACCCAAATCGGGGATTCCCGGGTTTAAGCTGGAGATTCCTGAGTTTGATTTTATTCGTCCCAGTTTGGTGACCATGCTGCAAATCCATCCCGAAACGGGAAATTTGTGGTTGGGGCATCGCTTCCGTGCTTTGTTTGAACTGAATTCTTCTCAAGGATTTTCACAGGTAGATTCCATTCCTACCGCCGTGGCACCGGTGGAGATCCGCTGGAAGGATTCTTCCAACTTCCAGCTGCTGAGTATGGGGCTAATGGACCCGGCGAATGATTCCTTGGGAAACTGGTCAGATTTTTCCAGACAAGGGGCATCTTGGAAAGCTACTCCTGTTTTCGATCAGCTGATTCGGCCGGTTCATATTTCAATTGACGATTGGAATGGGGATGGGAGAGAGGACTATGCGGTTTGCCACTTTGGGAATCACCTCGGTAAGTTTTCTCTTTATCTCAGTCAGCCAGAAGGGCATCAAGAGGTGATTCTTAAAAAAGACCCGGGTGCTAGGCGCTCCATATCCACAGATTGGGATGGTGACGGGGATTTGGATCTGTTGGTCTTGATGACTCAGGCCAAGGAGTCTGTGCTTTTATTTGAAAATCAGGGTCAGGGATCTTTCCGTGAAAAAAGGCTTTTGGAATTCCACCCGGCCTTTGGTTCGAGTGATTTCCGTTGGGTGGATATGGATGGAGATGGGCTCAGAGATCTTGTTTTGGTAAATGGAGATAATGCAGATCAGTCCCAAATTTTGAAGAATTATCATGGGGTAAGAATCTTTAAGAATACTGGTAAAGGCAGCTTTGAAGAATCCTGGTTTTACCCTCTCCACGGGGCAAGTGGGCTGGAAGTTGGAGACTTTGACCAAGATGGAAAAATGGATCTCTTTGTGATTGCTTTTTTTCCGGATTCCAATCAAAAACCCAGACAGGATTTGGTTTATTTTCATCAGGAAAATGATGGTTTTCAGCCCTATGTATTGGCCCCGTCTCCGGATATGCATTGGTTGACACTCACTCAAGGAGATTTGGATGGAGATGGGGATCAGGATTTGGTCGTGGGGGCTTTCGATTTTAATGAGCTCTATCAGGCACCAAAAGGCAATTGGAGACCTTTTGTAATCTTGAAAAACCAGCTAAAGCCTTGATTATGCTTGGACTAGCTTTTTGACAGGCAAAGTGCATTTTACTAAGATTTTATTCTTAAAGTTTGAAAGATGTTTGGGATTGTCAAAATATAATTTTGCTAAATTGGTATTTTTAATCAATAATATTTTTTTCTTTCTAAAAATAGGGTTGATTAATTTTATTTTTTGGCTAAAATCAGTATCTTATTATTCTTTCACATAATTATTTTATCATGGTAAAAAGTTTTCAAGGGGTGAGGATGGTAGAGTCCAAGACCCCCGCACAGCCGATTTTAGTCAAAGATCACATGAGTACCAATTTGGTCACTTTTCGGCCGGAGGATACGATAGATCAGGTTATGGAGATTTTGACCAAGAGAAAAATTTCCGGTGCTCCGGTGGTGGACGAATCTGGTGGTTTGGTGGGAATTATTTCCGAGGTAGACTGCCTTCGTGAAATTATAAAAGGCAAATACACGAATACAGTTCGGTTTCCTGCACAAGTGAAGGACCTGATGACCAAAGAAGTCATGACTTTGAGTCCGGATATCAGCTTGTTCGATGCTGCGCAGAAATTTTTGGATTATCAGATAAGGAGGTTCCCTGTCCTCAGAGAAGGGCGGTTGGTAGGTCAAATCAGTTTGAGTGATGTGGTCAGAGCATTTCCAAAATTGAAGCATACCACGTGGTAATAATTTCTTTTCATTGAAATAATCAGGAGTTAAAAAAGTATGATTGGGGCTGTCTCATAAATCGTATCGTTGTCAGCCTGAGCAATTGAGAGACGAGAGTCTCGAAATCGAAGGTCGTTTCCAGTTATCTGGAACACATTTCGACTTCGCTACCAATTTCGACTTCGCTACCAATTGCGGGTTGATATTAAAGGCAGGAAATTTAGTCAGTCCGAGCACCTTTCCGACGAGAGTCGGGAAGTACGAGGACCTTTCGACTCCGCTCAAGGTGACAGTGATACTACTAAAAGGCGAATGACCCGTCATTTCCTTTTTGTATGTTTATCGAATATTTAAGACTCAATGTGAAAAACTCTACTTTCGAGACAGCCTCTTTTTTTATTTCAGATTGGCCTTGAAAAAGGCGATGGTTTTATCCCAAGCCTGTTTGGCAGCAGTTTCATCGTACCGGGGAGTGGTATTGTTGTGAAACCCATGGTTCACCCCAGGATAATTGATCATCACGTATTTCTTTCCATTGGCTTTAAGGGCTGCTTCGTAAGCTTCCCAGCCGGCATTCACCCGGGTGTCCAATTCGGCGTAAATCACCAATAGAGGAGCTTGGATTTTGGGGACATCTTCCGTGGCAGGCTGACCTCCGTAGAAGGGCACTGCAGCCTTCAAACTTGGGATTCGTACAGCCATCATATTCGAAATCCAACCTCCGAAACAGAATCCGACAACGCCCACGTTTCCGTCACAGTCAGGATGGTTTTTCAGGTAATCGTAGGCAGCAATGAAGTCCTCCAGCATTTCATCTCTATTGCGTTGAGATTGTAGTGCTCTTCCATCATCGTCATTACCGGGATATCCGCCAAGTGGGGTCAGGGCGTCAGGGGCAATGGAAATAAATCCATCCACTGCGCATCTTCTTCCCACATCTTCGATATAGGGGTTGAGTCCCCTGTTTTCATGAACTACCACAATCCCGGGAAATTTCCCACTTCCTGCCGGTTTGGATAGTAATCCTTTGATTTGTCCTCCTCCCTTTGGAGAGTCGTACAAGACGTAGTCTGAGCTTTGCAGCCTTTCGTCCGTTGGTTCTACAGTTCGGGTGTTGATGTAATCGGGCATCATCGAACTCATGAGTGCAGTGACAGTAATTCCACCTACTGCATAGGCAGACAGCTTTTCCACGAAAGTCCTCCGGTCCAGCTTATTGTGACAATAGTAGTCATACAGATCAAATGCCTCCTGAGGAATGTCTTCTTTTTTCAGCTTATCCATGGTTGAGATTGGTCAGGTCAGCCTAAAAGGTATAAGAAATCGAGGGGAAAAGGGCAAGAAAAGATTTGGAAATGCAAGATAAGGGGACGATCGGCAAGAAAAAGTTGCCGTCAAAAAAGTAAGTATGTTCCTGAAAACAGAAAGGCCTAAGGTCTGTATTTCATTTGCAGCCCCATCAGAAAATTTCTCAGAATTTGATCCTTGCATTCCCGATATTGAGGCTGGGAAGGGTTTCTGAAAAATGCACTGAGCTCATGCTTGCTAATGCGGAACCCTCTGAGCCCAAACAACTCCAGCATGTCTTCATCCCGCAGGGTAAGTGCTATCTTTAGTTTTCTAAGGATAAGGTTATTGTTCAGTTTTTTTTCGGGTTCGGGTGCAGAATCTCCCTCCTTTTTTCCTCGCTTTAGGATGATGAATCCGTTAAGAAAAGCTGCCAAATCCACATCGTAAATTGATTTGAATTCTTCGTCTTCCTCTTTTTTGAGCCAATTGCTGACCTGAGAACGGTCTACCTGAATACCCCCGTTTGCAAAAATTTCCATCATGACAAAATCATTCAGATCAAAAGTATATCTCAGGATTTTTAGGATGTCGTTATTTTTCATAGTCACAATTCGTACTCAAATATGGGGAAAAAGCCGGAAACAGTGAGGATTCTACTGCTTGGCCTTGATTTCAACTTGTGCCGGGAAGCCAGGCATTGAAGCAAGGAGGGGATCTCAGAAAAGAAAAAAACAGGAGGGAAACCCTAAATTGATTTTTTGCTTATCTTCAAATCAATCATTGCCTATGGAAACCAATTTCTTTCACAAAGAGCCAAAGGATAAAGCAGGAAGAGAACGGCAGACCTTTTATCGGGTAGCTTTCCAAAACTCCAGCAACCTTCTTCAAATCGCAGACAATAAGGCTAATATCATTATCAGCATCAATGCCTTAGTTCTTTCTTCCATGATCGCCCTCATTAGTTATGGCTCAATCTCCTCCCAAGTGGAGATCGACAATTTACTGGTCCTTTTCCCCATTTTGATTTTTCTGGGGATTATAATTATCTCAACTGTATTGGCGGTGCAGGTCGCCAAGCCAAAGATTTTAGGGAAACCCAAAAATCCGGGGGAAAAGCCTTCCTTCAGTGTGCTTTTTTTCGGCACCACTGAATATTACAATCTGGAAGAATACCTGGAAAAAACCCATCAGGTTTTGCAAGGCAAAAACGACATCATGGATCAGATGTCTGTCTCTCTTTATTACCAGGGGAAAATACTAAGCCGAAAATACCGATTACTCAATAGGGCCTACAGTGTGTTTATCGTGGGAATGGGATTTGGCGTGTTTGTTTTTTTCTGGATTCTCTACATCTGAATTCCGGTAGGGAATTCTATTTTCTTCATTTAGATTAATCCCCTTTTGCCTCTTCAAACAAAAGTGGAGCTTGGGCGTTGAATTTTAGTAAGCTGAGTTTTGTCAGCCTTTCGAAGGGCGATTCATTTTATCTAACTGATTCTCACAGAAAATACCCTTCTATTTGAAATCAAGGCCTATTTTGGAAATTGAGAGGAACAGGATTAATAGAAGAGTCATAGTTTTTATCTATCGAAAAAAAAATTAAATACGGATAGTTTTCATTAATTTCGTCATCTAAGTAATCACTAAATCAATTTATACTATGGATACACATCACAACAATGGAGGAGACATCTCCAAGTGTCCTTTCCACAACGGGACAATGACTGCGGCAGCAGGAAAAGGCCAGCAAAATGTGGATTGGTGGCCCAATCAATTGAATGTCAACATTCTTAGGCAACATTCTTCTCTCTCTGATCCAATGGACGAAGGGTTTGATTATGCCAAGGAATTCCAAACTTTGGATCTCAAAGAGGTAAAGGCAGACATTGAAAAAGTGCTGACTACTTCTCAGGAATGGTGGCCTGCTGATTATGGCCATTATGGTCCATTTATGATACGAATGGCTTGGCACAGCGCTGGGACATATCGGGTACAGGATGGTCGTGGTGGTGCCGGAACAGGTACTTTGCGATTTGCGCCACTGAATTCTTGGCCTGATAATGCCAACTTGGACAAAGCTCGGCTTTTGCTTTGGCCGGTAAAGCAGAAATACGGAAAGAAAATTTCTTGGGCAGACTTGATGATCCTTACCGGAAATGTGGCTCTGGAATCTATGGGCTTTGAGACCTTTGGATTTGCCGGAGGCCGAAAGGATGTATGGGAATCTGAAAAGGATGTATACTGGGGATCAGAAAAAGAATGGAAGGCTCACAGAAGTCCTGAGGCTTTGGAAAACCCCCTAGGGGCTACTGAAATGGGTTTGATCTATGTCAATCCAGAAGGCCCTAACAATGTTCCCGATCCTCTCTTGGCAGCCCATGCTATCCGGGAGACTTTTGGACGAATGGCAATGAATGACTACGAAACAGTAGCTCTAATTGCAGGTGGACACACTTTCGGAAAAACTCATGGTGCAGCAGATCCAGGGAAATACGTGAGTGCTGAGCCTGCAGGTGCTTCTATTGAAGAGATGAGTACCGGCTGGAACAGCAGCTATGGCAAAGGTAATGCAGAAGACACCATCACCTCTGGTATCGAGGGGGCCTGGACTTCGACTCCTGCCAAGTGGGGCCATGACTACTTCAAGTTTCTTTTCGAGCACGAGTGGGAATTGACTAAGAGTCCTGCAGGAGCCCATCAGTGGGTGGCTAAAAATTCCGAGGCCATCATTCCTGATGCGCATATCCCAGGCAAATTTCATAAGCCATTTATGCTGACTACGGATTTGTCCTTAAGATTTGATCCGGAGTATGAAAAAGTATCCAGAAGATTTTATGAAAACCCGGATGAGTTTGCCGATGCTTTTGCCAGAGCTTGGTTCAAATTGACTCACCGGGATATGGGGCCAAAATCCAGATATTTAGGACCTGAAGTACCTGCCGAAGACTTGATTTGGCAGGATCCTGTTCCTGCTGTGAACCATCCTCTTGCAGATGAGAAAGACATTGCCGGCCTAAAAGCCAATATTTTGGCTTCCGGTCTGACAGTTTCAGAATTGGTCTCTACCGCCTGGGCTTCTGCTTCTACTTTCAGAGGTTCTGACTTCCGAGGTGGAGCCAATGGAGGTCGACTCCGATTGGAGCCGCAAAAAAGCTGGGAGGTAAATAATCCTACCCAGTTGAACAAAGTCTTGGGAGTGTTGGAAAGCATTCAGGAGGAATTCAACTCCACTGCCGGTGGAGGCAAGAAAATCTCCATGGCTGACCTGATTGTTTTGGGAGGCTGTGCAGGGGTCGAAAAGGCGGCCAAAGACGCGGGATTTGACCTAAGCGTACCCTTCACCCCGGGAAGAACAGATGCTGCACAGGATGACACAGAAGTGGATTCTTTCGAGTGGCTGAAGCCTTGGGCTGACGCATTCCGTAATTACATGAGTGCTGAATCCAGTGTGAAAGCTGAGGAAGCATTGATTGACAAAGCACAGCTGCTCACCTTGACTGCTCCGGAAATGACCGTGCTACTGGGTGGTATGCGCGTATTGGGAACTAACTGGGATGGCGGAAAGCATGGAGTATTGACTTCTACCCCGGGCAAGCTGACCAATGATTTCTTTGTCAATATTCTGGACATGAGCACCACTTGGAGAGCTACTTCTGACAAGCAGAATGTATTTGTAGGAAGTGACAGAAAAACCGGCGAACCAAAATGGACAGGAACCCGGGCGGATTTGATCTTCGGTTCCAACTCTGAGCTGAGAGCCTATGCAGAAGTATATGCCTGCGAAGATGGCAAAGCTAAGTTTGCCAAGGATTTCATCAAAGCTTGGACTAAAGTGATGAATCTGGATCGATTTGATTCTTAATTACATGATTATAAAAATAAAGAGCGACTCTAATTTTTGAGTCGCTTTTTTTATGCCTTTTCAGGCTAAGAGGTAAATATTCAATAGGAATGGCCGCTTTCTTTCCAGTAACCAAATTATCTTATGTTCACCTCGACTTCACTTGGAGAGCGTTATGGTGCAAAATAGGGGTGGGGATGAAAATGCGGCATAGCCGTGTTTTCATCCCTACCAGAGTTAACCGCAAATCCGGAGGCCGAGCGAGAGTTGGTGAGCATAGTCGATCCAAGTCGAGGCCATTTTGAATTGCTGCCAGGATAGCGGATAATCGCACTATTTAAAATTACTCCTACCTGCGCCCATAGATCAGCCTGCATTCTAAGGATAATCACTAGGACTATCCGCTAGTACACCTTGGTCCATAATTCCTTTGGAGGAGTGGGCGGAAGACCGAAGCCGGCAAAAATTGAACCTCAAAAGAGAAATTGTTCAAGGAGTATGGCCAACAGTGAAGAAATTGGATGATTCTAAATGTGTATTTGCATGTTTGCACGTTATCAATTTAAATTAGGTTTTGAGGTTCCAAATAGGCGGATTCACTCTTTCCAAAAGGGGGCTAGGGAGGATTTTTCATAAAGAAAAATTTGCAACTTGAGACCTACGTGCAATGTTCCGGATACACCTATAATCCTATCATCTCCCATGTCTTTTATGATCCGATTTTTTTAAAAGCCGACCAACTCCCACCTTTTCATTCTCAGGGGCTAGGTTGATTTTAGAATTTCCTCCACCGCGGCAAATCCGGATTGACAAGCTCCGTGGACCGTGGAATGATTTTTTCCGCCTAAAGCTTCCCCTGCGAAATAAATCCTTTTTTGAACGGGCGTTTTTAATACCTCGGTAATTCGTTTTTGAGACCCGTCATAGGTATAGGAATAAGCACCTTGGACAAAGGGCTCCCTGCTCCAGTTTTGAATGAGGTGTTTTTCATAGTGTTGACTTGCTTTTCCTTCAAAGACGGCATCCAATTCTTTCAAAATGAGTTGAATCAAATCGTTTTCCGAGGGGGAGGAGACGTAGGGAACTGCCTCTTGGTTGATGGCTAGTAGGCCCAGTACACAGGCTGAGGTGTCTTTTCCAAAAGAAGCATTGTAGAAAAACTTGTTTTCGTTTGCAATTGCTTTCAGGATCGGTCCAAAAAACAGTAAATCCGGGTAAAAAGACTCTTTGAATTTGATGAAGACCTTGATGCCATCTCCCATATAAATCTGTTCCAGAGCCGCTTTGGTATCATCGGGCAAGGGAGGAATAAACCGAATGCTATTATTTTGAAGGCACTTTACCGAACAAGTTAAAATCACCTTATCTGCCGAAAATGTGCTTCCGTCCCGGGTCAGAATTTCTACTGAATCTTCGGCATAGTTGATTTGTTCTACCGGCTTCCCAAGCACAACATGTTCCCGGATATCAGGGTAGATTTGCGTCTCAAAAAAAGAGAACCAAGTACTGCTTTTGAATTTCCACTCAGCATAAAAATGTTTTAAAAGATGGTGGGATTTAAGCTTTTTATTATTCCAGGCTTGGATCGTCTGAGGGGAATAATCCATGACTCCCCAGGATCCTTCCTCCTCTTTTTTAAGGAGAAGTTCATTCAGAACCTTAGGATCGGTATGGATCCATTCTGCACCCAAGTCTATAGGGTAATCTGCCCAATCCGCAGCCTGCTTGATTCGGCCACCTATTCGATTGGATGCTTCCAGAATAGTAAAATCAATCCCCATGGACTTGAGCAGCAAAGCAGCGGCCATCCCTGAGGCACCCGCTCCAATTATCAGGATTTTCCTTGGCGGTTTAGAATGGGGGATATTTTTGTCATTTTCACTTTCCGGAAGTGCTTCCCAGCTCCAAGTCGAAAGCAGCGGTATTCCCAACCCCATCTGCATGCAAGTCTTTAAAAATGCTTTCCGATTCATAATATGCCATTAATGATATTTAACGGTAGATGCTTACTGTACCGGTTGCGTTGTATTAGGTTGACAGATCCGGTGAATTTTTAACATTTCTTAAGTCCCCGCCTTGCTAGAGAGCAAGGATGGCCCAGAGACAAATCGGAGATGAATGATCACCGGCTAGAGGACTAGACGATCCGGGAGTAAATGAGCAGTAGGAAGCTGGGATTTATTCTCCTTTTGCTCCTATTGGGATTCTCAGGAAAAAGTTCAAAGAGGAGTTTTTTGAAATTTGGCTATCTGATTTGGCGATATCGACCAAGCCTTGATAGTAGAGAATTCCCACACTCATGCTTTTCAGGTCTTCTTTGAGCTTGTACCCTAATCCTCCCACCAGTCCGGCATCAAGTCGGCTTAATTGATCTCCTACTTCGGTTTTGAATTCCAAGTCTCCCTCATTTCTTTCTACTTCAAAAATATCAAAGGCCTTGGACCGAAGGCCGGCTTGAATGCCACCCTCCAGAAGCCAGCGTTTTTGGATCCGCTGTTGCCACATGATAGGCACATAGAAATAGTTGATTTTTTTAGTCAAAGAGCCTTCCTCAAAAATCCCGTCAAATGCAGGATCATCCAATGAGTAGGTAGGCATTCCTTTGGCACCCACATTGGATTTGACCAAGACTCCTGTACTGATAAAGGAGTTTTCCTTCATGCGGATATGAAAGTAAAAACCCAAATTGAAGTTGTTCAATCCTTCAGCAGAGGTGATTCCACTCAGATAGGACCGGTTCATACCGCCAGTTAAGCCAAACTCCACTTTTTCGGAATTGAGCGCATCTCCGAAGATAAGGGAGATCAAAACTTGGGATTGGGCGCAAAAGGGCATGCAGAAAACCGCAAGGCAAAAAGTCCACTTGGGAAGAATTCTATTCATGGTTGTCTCGGTATGGGTCGATAGGATGAAAGTTTGTTGAAGCTTATAGCCCAAACCGGTACTGGATGCCAGCCATAATTTGCTCTCTGCTTCCCAAAAAGCCGTATTCAAAACGTGCCATTAGGTGCTTGTTGAATTGATACTGTCCACCCACGATGAAATTCCAACGGTCTGCAGGCCGTTTTTGCATAGAATATTGCACAGTTGAGCTTTCGATGGTGCTTACAGCCCCATCCGCAGCGACCAGGAAGTTACTGGCACGCTCGAGAATACTATTGGCGCTTTGGTATTTCGCTTTATTGATGGGATTGTTTTGCTCTAAAGGGCTAAGTCCGTTCCACCAAGCGTCGACTTGATTTTGGGCATTTTCTACCCTTTGGAAGCCTTCTTCAATTCTTCCTCCCAAAGTACCGGGAGGGATGACTTCAGACATGGCAATGGATCCCCGGGTGTCTGAATTCAGAGAAACTCTAAATCCACCCACCCAAAGAGCAAGGGATTTCTCAGGTTTTTTCAGTTGAAAATTTTTCCCGAATCGGGGTCCAAATACAAAGGAACGGGCAGGTTTGGAAAGTTGGGGTACGTCAATCCAGGCTATATTAAGATCCAAGGCCATAAAGCCTCCGCCGACACCTATGGTTGGGGTCATTCCTATTCCAAAAGAAGAAGCATCAAATTCAACAAGTGATTGGGCAGTGGTAATTTGTACGAATTCATTGGACCCGTTAGGAACCCATACTCCAAATCCGATATCCGTCGATGCGCTGGACTTGCCGAGGATAGCATAGATGTTCAAGAATGGAAACAACCAGATATCCGGCCTGACCGTGATCGCTGAGGCAGTCGATATGGCACGATCAAACCTCACCACTTCGTCCAGGTCAAACATTCTGCCATCATTGAAACCTACCATGAGGTCTTCGATGATAAAATCCGACCGCTGTCCAAAATACTGCACACTGATTCCCGCTGAATAGGGTAAGGAATAGCCCAGTTGGGTGGCTTTGTCTCCCCAAATCGGAAGAGCATAAGGATAATCTGCTGTTTTCAGGCTGTCAATTAGGTCCAGTTTTTTCTTGCCAACTTCTTTGTTGGTAAAAACCTGGCTAAATCCCTTAAAGGTGACAAGAATCAGAAAAACCAGTGGGACAAGAAAAACCGATCTTTTCATCATTTACATTGAATAAAACTCTACTCAATCAAATGAAAAAATAGCTAGTATCAAAGGGTATTTGTTTCCTATTCAGAAAATTGTGAAAACCCAATAAGCCAAGGGATTAAGATCAGTCGAGTATGGGAAAAAACTCCTTCAAGATTTAAGTAGGATCAGTTCCAATCGTGCCAGCTGAGAAAATCCACCTTGGAAAATTTGCGGATAATCGTCCAAGATTGACCGGCAACCCACTTGGCAGGAGTGCGCTTTAGATGAATACCTAAATTTGGTTTTTTCACCGGTAATAAATCAGGCACGCCTAGTAAAGAATGGAAAATCAAATAGTTTAAAAAAAGAGAACCAGATGAAAATAGATATACCTATCCGTATGATTACCAGTAACCAAATTCCAGGAATATTCCCCTCGACTTCACTCGAAGACCCTAAGATATTTTTTAGTTGAGGAGCTGTGGAAATTGATGCGCCGCCTCAATTTCCACAGCTCCAATCATTACCCCCTATCCAGAGGCCGATCGAGGCTTGGTGAGCTTTTTCGAACCGAGTCGAAGCCATTTTATTCTACAGACATCCTAGGAATAATTATTAAAATGAATTTTCCAATCTCAGTTTTCCGTCCTCAATTCCTTAGTTTTTCTCTTTCCCAAGAGAACCAAGGCAGCCATGATTACCAAAGTCATGGACGCTACTCCTCCCATATTGAGCATGGTCTTTAGGTAGCCAATTTCCCTGACATTCAAAAAGGGGTAAGGATAAAAGCCGGAGAAATGACCCCTAATCAAAATGAATACGGCATAGAGGATCGGATAAATCAGCCATTTGAAAACGGAGCTTGCCTTGACATCTCTTGCGCGAACCTGGAAAAACCAATAGGCCAGCATCAAGAGTGGGATAAGGGTATGCAAAAGTTCATCGACAAGCCATTGAAGTCCTGTGGGTGCCCAAAGTGGCCTCAGGGCTATCTGATACACCAAACCAACAATCAAGATAAATGAGGTCAGTGCCGTGATTGTTCCTCCTTTGAAAAACCATTTGAGTGGGAATTTTGGTTGCCCTACAATTTGGGCAGTAAAAAAAAGAGCAAGCAGGAAGTTGGTCAAAATCGTAAAAAAGCTGAAAAAACGAAGTATCGTCTCCGGTATATCCGATTGTCTGTTTTGGATGATCAATACAAATTGAGCCAAAATGGCAAACCAACCCAAAATCAGGGCTATCCACTCGGTTTTTTCTTTATTTCTCATGGCATATATCAAGCATTATCTTCAAAGAAATGTTTTCCAATTAAGAAATACTAGAACATAAGGGCCAAGCCATGGACTCTTTGGTACAGGGGATATCAGGCTGAAAAATTACGCAGTCTTTGTCAATTCAGGAAGTTGGAGACAATTCATTTAACACTTCAACACTGACTTCAAATTGGAAATGGGCAACTTATCGAGACCTTCGATTTCCAGCTGATTACTGGATCAAACCAAGTACACCTCTTTGTGGGACTAGATAGAATTGACCTTTTTCTCTCTATTTTCGGCCAGGATTCTTTTCTAAATATCAAATCCATGCGAAAGAGTTTACCTCTTATGTGTTTGTTCCTCAGTCTAGGGACCTCTTTGGCCCAGCAAAAGGACTGCGAGCTCAGAAAATCCACCGGAGATTTAGAAGTCTACACCTGTAAGATGGAAGGTTCTAAAATCAATTCCATACAGGCTTCATTTCAGGTGAACGTTCCCTTCTCAGTCCTTGCGGAGGTCTTGTTGGATTGGGAAAATTTTAACCTTTGGCAGTACAAAATCAGAAAGGCGGAATTGTTACAGGCTATTTCCAAAGAAGAGTTGATCTACCGGGCGGAGTTGGATGCTCCATGGCCCGTTGCTGACCGGGATTTGATTCTGCATTTGAAAATGGCTCCGGGTACCAAGCCAGGGGAGTATGTTTTCTCCACGGTAGGAAGACCGGACTTTATTCCTCTGAGGGAGGGATTTGTACGGGTGCCGGTAAGTGACGGGCGCTGGACAATTCAAGTCCATGGCAAAGATCGACTGGAAGTCAATCACGTGCTTTCGGTGGACCCGGGAGGTTCGATTCCTGCCTGGTTGCTGAACCTTTCCCTGGCAGAAGGTCCATTTGAGACTTATTCCAATCTGATTAAGTATCTGGAAGAAATGGAATAGGACAATTCTCAATGACCAATGACCAATGAGCAATGAATCAAAATGAAATAGCTGGTTTTGTTTTTAGCGTCTATTCACCCTGTTTTTTTGAATTTTCAATCTTTAGATCTTCAAATTTTCCAATTTTACCCCATGAAAACGCTGTGGATTACGCCGGCAGGCTTGGAAAAACTTAAAGCCGAACTGGATCATCTCTGGAAAGTGGAGCGACCGGAGATTTCCCAAAAAGTGGCTTGGGCTGCGAGTTTGGGGGATCGATCGGAAAATGCTGATTATACCTACAACAAAAAACGCTTACGCGAAATCGACCGTCGCGTACATTACCTTCGCAAGTGCATCGATAATCTGAAGGTGATTCCCTATACCCCTTATCAAGAGGGAAAAGTCATGTTTGGCGCATGGGTAGAGGTCGAGAATGCCAAGGGACAAAAGCTCCGAATCCGGATTGTGGGAGGGGAGGAAATGATAGATCGCCGGGATTATATTTCCATCGATTCGCCCATGGCCCAAGCTCTTTTGAAAAAGGAAGTAGGCGATGAGGCGGTTGTCCAAACGCCGACTATGCAGATGAAGTGGATGATCAAAAAGATAGAATACGAGAAGGAGTAGGGGAATCCACCTATCGGGAATTCCCCATCCTCAGCAAGGAAATCACTGTAAATTGCAAATTTTCACCATAAAGCCCTTTCAGAATCGCTCTGAAAGGGCTTCGATTGATGGGAAAATAGACAAGACTGTTTTTGCATTGATGGAAATCCATCTTTGACTAAATAGTACCGAAAAACCTAACCAAAGGAGCTGAATTAATTGTCTTCAACTTCTTCCCGACTTCTTTTTCCTAGCTTGTTTTTTTGCTGAGAAAGGGTTGATGAAGGGATTTGTGTTTTTGAGGTGGAAAGCCGGGATGAATCAAGGATTTATTTCGGTGCTATATCTACGATCACTTTATTGATCTTTCCGCTGAATTTATTGTTGCCTTCCTTGTAATCGTTGGTCACATTGGTCTCGTTGTCTGTACCGATATCCACCCCTTCATCGCCTGAGTATGCAAAGGGTTGTGTTTTGGGAATATAACCCTCAGCGACTTTTTCTCCGTCGATATACAGGATACATTTTCCGCCCGTGGCTGGCTTTAATTCTTCATCTGCAATAAATTCATATTTGATTTGATGCTTACCTGCATTCAGGGGTTTGGGGGCTGCAATATTGGTATGGTCAAGCCCAAAGAAGTTGTAATCATGATGTACCCTGCCGTTTTTCATATACAAGGACCAACCCCCAAATCGGCCTGCCTGGCAGATAATCACCCCGTTTGCACCAGCGTCTTTGAGTTCAATATCCGCCAGAATGGTGTAGCTCTTACTCTTATTGTTGATGAAAACGTTCTCCATGATCCCGGTCATCCCTTCATAAAGAGTGAGAGAAGTCCTGTCACCCATGATATCTCCCCTTCCAGCTATCTGAGCATTGAAGCGCTCCACTCTTCGGTCATCAATCGGAAGGACATGGTTCCTAATCGCCTCTTTCATAAATAGCTCTTGAAGCTCCTTTAATTTTTCGGGATTAGACTCAGCCAGGTTGTTGGATTGGGAAAAATCCTCATCCACATGATACAATTCCCAAATATCCTCTTCCAAAGGGGCCAATTCAGCCATAAGCCAAGGTATCGAATGTCGGGCGGAAGCAGTCCATCCTTCATGATAAATGCCACGGTTTCCAAACATTTCAAAATACTGGGTAGTGTGAGTTTCCGGTGCCTTGGCATCTTCAAACGAATAGACAAAGGAGGTTCCCGCAAAGGGGGTTTGCTCTGTGCCATTTACCGAGGTTGGGAAAGGTAAACCGGCTGCTTCAAGAACTGTCGGTGCCACATCAGTCACATGGGTAAACTGAGACCTGACTTCACCTTTGGATTTTATTCCATCAGGCCAATGTACGACCATACCGTTTCGTGTTCCGCCAAAGTGGGAGGCTACTTGTTTGGTCCATTGAAAAGGAGTGTTGGTGGCATGTGCCCAGCCAATGGCAAAATGAGGAAACGTGTTGGGGCCTCCCCATTCCTCTATATGGTTCATCATTTGCGAAGCCTCTCCAATAATGCCGTTCAAGGCCATCATTTCATTGTAAGTTCCTTGGGGGCCGCCTTCTGCACTTGATCCATTATCCCCGATTACATACAGAAACAGTGTATTGTCCAATTCTCCAATTTCTTCCAAAGCAGAAACCAACCGGCCTACTTCATAATCGGTATGCTCCGCAAATCCGGCAAATACTTCCATTTGTCTGGCAAATAACTTTTTCTGTTCCGGTGTTTGGCTATCCCAAGAAGGAATTTCGGCAGGTCTTTCTGTAAGTTTTGTACCCGGAGGCACTACTCCCATTTCAATTTGCTTAGCAAGAGTTTCTTCTCTCAACTTGTCCCAGCCCTGATCAAATTTACCCTTGTATTTGTCGATGTATTCTTTGGGAGCGTGGTGCGGGGCGTGGGTTGCACCCGTGGCAAAATAGATGTAAAAGGGTTTGTCTGGGGTGAGGGCTTGTTGTGCACTTACCCAGTTGATGGCCTGAGTGGTCATATCTGTGGTAAAATGATAATCCGGAGATCTCTCCACTTCCACCCGAACGGTCCCATCGTATACAGCAGGAGCCCATTGATTGGTTTCCCCACCAATGAATCCATAGAATTTATCGAAACCCGAGCGGGTAGGCCAGCGATCAAAAGGGCCGGAAAGGGAAGCTTCCCAAGGTGGAGTTTCGTGGTATTTGCCAAACATGGCCGTGCTATAGCCATTTAATCGCAACATCTCCGCCAGTGGTGCAATGCTGTTTGGGCGAATACCCGTGTTGCCCTGAAATCCGGTCGCCAATTCCATTATCGCTCCCGCGTTATTCTGATGGTGATTTCGGCCTGTTAGAATGGCAGTGCGGGAAGGGGAACAAAGGGCTGTGGTATGAAAACGATTATAGCGAAGTCCTTGGCGGGCCAGTCTATCCGCAGTCGGTTCATTCACAGGACCTCCAAAGGAGCTTGAAGTACCAAAACCTTGATCATCAATCAATACGATAACCACATTTGGGGCTTTTTCCGGGGCTTTTACTTCAAATCGTGGAGGGGGATTCGTATTTCTGGCATCCAATTCAGTTACCGCCTCGTAAGTCGGCTCTTTTATCGGAAGTACCGTTCGGTCCAAACCATCTCCACTACTGGGTTTTGGATTACTAGTTGGTGTGTTCGGGCTGCAAGCCACTGCCAAGAGTAGGCTGATTGCATAAAAAGAAGCAAATAATTTTTTCATGCTTTAATGGTTGATGGTGTGATGATCTTTACTGGTAAAATGGTTTTTACTGATAATCAATAAAGATTTGGGAATAAAATACTAGGGCATCCCAAATGGTAAGGCTACTCGAAAGAATTAGATGAGGTGAAAAATGACCATGACTTAAAATATGGCTATTTGCCTGAAGCTCAACTTTTTATTAAGTTAGTCTTTTTCCAGGCTTACTTTCCCTGTTTTTGTTCTATTTTTTTTAAAAAATTACAGGATGGATAGTAAATATTTGATTTTCAGTCAGATGTAGTTCGGTCAATCAGGCCAATAAAGGAAAATTTTTGGGTAAAGGTTGCGGATATAGGTTCTCGGTCGATAGTTCGCAACTTATCTCTTGATCAAATAGGTTTCTGCATGTAGGTGGTTATTCCGCTGTTGGCCAAGCGGTTGCTCAAGTTTCCGACTAGGTTTATCTGCAATGATTTCCTTTACTTTGTTATTCAATCCTTCGGAGAATAATCACTTTCCAGATAAATTTTTCTGTATTGACCTTTCTTGGTTAGGGTCAGCAGTGCCTTTCTTTTATCCTTACTATTATTCACATAGGATTCGCAGATTTGAAAGCCAAGAAAATAACCCAAGTCTGGAGGACTCTGGTCTCTGGGCCTAAAGTGGTATACCCAATCCTGGTAATTGAATGGCTCTTTCTCGAGATCAGTCCTGAACCTTTCCCAAAGGTTAAATTGGTTTTCTTCTACATAAAGCCTCAAGTTTTCATTGAGATTCATTCCAAACAAGTGGTAAATGATGTAATCGGCACTACCTTCTACCAAGCAGGTGTTTAAAAGGCTGTTTTTGTTGAATTGGATCATTCCCCAAAGATCAGAAAGTGGAAAACCGCGTTGCAGGGTATGGGCCGTTTCATGGCAGATGTAGGTGAGGAGATTTGCCTTATTGGTGATTTTTTCCAAATAGCTCGGCAATTCTGATTTATCTTCAATTCCATTATCTGAAACCATTTCCAAGCAGATAAAAAGATTTTTTCCTTTTATCGTACCGCCTACACTTAAATCCCCAACAACCAGGTAGATGTTGGGTTTTTGAAAGTGAACAAAGTATTCTAGAAACGAAGCATTGATGTGAGCCAGGGTGTCTGATAAGTAATCGATATCGATTCTTGTGCCTTCCAGGCCTTCAAAAAACTTAGGGTAGGCCTTTATATTTTCATAGATTGACCTTGCAGTTATATTCTTTGATTTGAAAAACTGGCTAACGTCCTTGTTTTTACTGTTTATGTAGTGAAAATTGATTATTTCCACGCTGTCCTTCTCTGTCTTTGCCTCTTTGAGCAGGTTTAAAGTGACTTGGAATTGGACGATTTGGGAGCTGTCAATTTTTTGATTGGCGTCACAAGAGGTTGCCCAGCCGATCAGCAATAGAAAAAGCGGTACTAATCTCATGGTAATACATTGATTTGAAAAAGCCTGACGAGACGCTGCTTGTGCATTGCAGGATTGTACCTGCAAGAGATATTTTTTTACTGCTCCCTATTTCTGATTTGTTTTCCCAACAGCTTAAAAATACCAATTTTTATCATAAGCTTGGATTGACAGCTCTTTTTCCACTCAGCTATAGACTTGGATTCCTGAGCTTTCCGGGTGTCTCCATAGGGACCTCGCTAAGCGATTCCAAACACCTAAATCTCCTTATTCAAATGAATTGGCTTTGAAAAGGATTGGCAGGGAAATCATGGGAAGTTCCAGAACATGAACCTGGACTTTTTGGTCAGAACCCCTTTTGAAAAATAAGCTGCTAAATCTTCCATTTATCTGGTACAAGGTTGCTGCTTTCTTCTCCTCTTCCAATGGCCTGCGAATAGCGATAGAATTTCCTTCTTCCGCTGGATCAGCTTGACTTTTTTCGATGGAATTTATAGCCGAAACCCACCGAGGCAATCCATTCTTCTGTTTTGTCCCGATGAAAAAACGGGGCGAAAAAAACCATGTTTTTGTAATCGATTCTTGGAGCTACTCCTAGCCTCGCTCCCAGCTTCCCTTCCAATAAGTAGAGAGAGGGCAAAGCCCCAACACCTAGTTTCAAATCCTTACCCAGAATAAGAAATAGGCTTGGTCCCCCCACATTCATCGAGTAAAAGTCCCTGCCAAAAGAGACACCTATCATTCCTTCTAGGCCTATGTCAAATTTAGAGTGGGATTGATTTGAGGTCGTATCTTGGCCCTGCGCAACCAAGGAAGTGAGGAAAAAAAAACCAATGAAGAGCAAAACCTGGATTTTCGTCATTTTTCACGCTATTTATCTTTGACTATACCCAAAAGTAAATACGTGGGCACCTGTAAAATAGCACAGGTTTTACTTTTTTGAATAAGCTTTACTTTTGAGCAATTTTTTTCTGAAGGTTGATGGATTTTCTCCGGTAATCTGCTTGAATACTCTAGTGAAGTGGCTTTGGTCTGAAAATCCTGTCAAATAGGCAATTTCACTTAAAGAGTACTCTGGTTGGGTAAAAAGGTCCTTTGCTTTTTGGATTCGTGCATTCTGGATGTATTTTCCAAAATTTAGGTTGTCAAAATACCTCGGAAATTCTCTGGAAATGTAAGTCGAATTGAGATTGAGTTCTTCGGATAGCTTTTGCAACTCTATGTTATATTGGGCGTCGAGTTGGTCTTGGATTAGGGCTTTTACTTCATTCACCCAGGCGGGGGAGTTTATTTTGTTAGTTTTCAAAAATTTCACATAGACTTCGTGCAGCATTTTTTCAAAAGGACTCCCTGCGAGATGCCTTACCTCAGTGAGTTCTTTGGCCCAAGAGTATAGTGCATCATAGAGTATACACCCGATTTCCAAAAGTTTATAGTCATCCTTGATGTTGTGGCTGAGTCCTAAAGTAATTGCGTAAAGCCCGGCTACTTCCGGAGCTAAATCATGCCGGTCAGTATCGGCTCCCCGAATTATCACTGCTAGTTTGTTTAAAGCAGGGTCAGAAAGCTGATGCTTTTTCAGGAAATAATCAAAGGTTACTTTTTCTTCAAAGTGACTGTATTCCACATGAGGAATATCAAACGGAATTGCACCCATCTCTTTGCTTTTGTTCAAAACTTCGACAGCAGGAACGAAGAAAAATTCAGCCTCGGGATCAATAAATCTTTTGATCAGCCAAGGACAAGCCAGTCTGTCGATTTTAGGGCGTTCTCTGGTAATCCACTTCATAGATTTTTCAATAGAGGTTCACTCATGAGCGAAAGTTAGGCCTGGATATCAGAAGTAACTGCGTGAAGGTTTTCAGGGACAGCATGCGCTAAAGTACCAATTTATCCTATGGGGTGAGGTGGAAACCAAAGGTCAGTTCCCCGACTTTTCTGCCCGCCTCATGAGCTTTGATTGCATTTACAATTTGAGTTTCTGTGAATCTCGATTTTTTCACAATAACCATTAAAAGTTGATAATTTCAATTCAACTTTTAAAAAGCCGACTTTTAGGGGGAGCTTATAACTTCAAAAGGGATGTTTTTCGGGATTTTTTTCTAAGGATCAGGAAAAGAGATTAATATCCCCAAGCCTGTGCCTGTTTTCGTTTCAAGTTTGGAAATTTGACCATCGAAAGAACAGGATCGAAAAAGATTAAGGACATTCTCAAACTTTTTGTCTTGGAGATTGTCCTTAGGACATGGAAAAAAATTACCCTGAATGGATGGCTACCTGCCTCAAACTGGCAGCAGTTTACAATATTCTCTGGGGAGCTTGGGTGGTGATTTGGCCTCATGCCTTTTTTGAATGGACAGGAATGGCGCCTTTGCAGCACCCTACCATTTGGCAAGGGACGGGAATGATTGTCGGGGTCTATGGTTTGGGCTATTGGTGGGCCAGCTATCATCCGCTCAAGCATTGGCCCATTGTGGCAGTGGGCTTTTTGGGAAAGATATTCGGCCCTTTGGGGTTCTTGTTCAATCATCTGGTCCTGAAGGAAATCCCCTTTGAATTCAGCTACACCCTCTACACCAATGATCTGATTTGGTGGATTCCTTTTTTCCTGATCCTTAAGCGAGTACATACGGAGACGCAGTGGCAACTCCGGTGAACCAAAATAGATAATCATGGATTGGATTCGTCTTTCGGTAGACTCCGGACTTTTTATTTTGGTTTGGTTGGTGCAAGTCATCATTTATCCCTCATTTCTGTATATCGACAGAGAAAGGCTAAACTATTGGCACCGGCTTTACACGGTAAAAATCCTCTATTTCGTAGGTCCTTTGATGTTTATTCAGACAGGAGTGATCGCTCTGCAACTCCTGTTTGACCCCCTCGTATTTCTGCTGGATGGATTGATTTTGGGAGGGATTTGGATCAATACCTTTTTCATTGCCGTTCCCATACACGAAGCTATCGATCGAGATGAAACAGTAGAAGGCCATCTTCCCAAACTTCTACAGGTCAATCGCTGGAGGGCTTGGATGTGGACGGGTTTGGTTCTGCTTTCTTTGGGGAGGACTTTACTCTAAGTTTTTTATCCATGCAAAGGTGGAAAGGAATGGAATTTTCTTGGAAAAAGGAAAGGAAAGCTGCTTCTGATGGCTAAATCCATGATATAAAAAATGGATTCGCCTACTTTTAGTAGAAGGATAGCAATCTCAAAAAAAGCTAAAAAAGTAGAGACTGCTTAGCAAGGCACTTTTTTTTCTGAGCTCGACCTATTGCTCCGGAATCCCCATTTTCTATCCAGAAGAAAGCTTTTTATCATTTTTTAAGGCAGCTGCCACTCGAAATTCCACAAATACGATTGCAAGTACGGTAGCTATTTCTAGCAAAAAATATATCCCTCCCAACTTGGTCAGCTCTTCAATATAAGTGTACATGCATACGAGGGTCAAAACACAATACAATAAGTTGCCCAATGCAATCAGCATTAAAAATGGGGTCCAATTACCTTTGAGCAAGAGGAAACAAGTCAAGGAATAAAGACAGAAAATCAGGCCGATTAAAGATAAATAGATCAATACCCAGGTCGGTATTCCAAAATGATCCTGGAATTGTCGTAATACAAAAAACAATAAAAATGCGGTCAAGGCTGCACCGATGCTGTCTACCAGAAAAAGCCTAGCTGGTTTTTTGACAAAGTAGTTGATGATGTTTTTTACGGCAATTTCCATTTGTTTCAAGTTCAGGAGCAGGTAGTCCTAAATAGGTCGAAAAATTATTAAGTTCTCAATAGGCGATGTGCAATTAGCATGCGAAGAAGGAGAAAATCTTTATTGCAAGGATGCCGCTAAGTGAAAACAAAAATAGCCGAATATTGGACAAAAAGCAGATGTAGAACCTGTGATCAAAGGTCCTTTTGATGCTTAGTTTTGGGTTCTGGGCCTTTCATCCATGGTTACCTTATCCCTAAGCAGCCATGTCCCATTTTCTTTGGTGATGATATAAGTCGTATTGATCCTCCGGGTTGGCGTTACTTCACCATTGATGACTTGTCCTTCCCGTTCATGGTATTGATGAACGACCACCACATCGGGTCTTAAAAATTTGATTTCAGGATCGCTGTATTGGTTTGTAGTGGATTCTGCATATCCCGGATTGGAGTGCAGCACCTTGATAAAGCTGATGATGGTGTCTCTGCCGTAGAAAACCCGTCCAAATGCCTGAAGCCATCGTCCATCTTCCGCCCAGACCTTTTCCCGCTCTTCGAAATTTCCATTTGTAGTTTGGATGCTGATTATTTTTTTGATCTCTAGGCTATCCTTTCCGCTTATTGCCAAGGGCTCAGCCATTTCTGAATTGGATAAATGGCTGGGATTTTCAGCCTTTTGGCTACAGCTGTAAAGAATCAAGGCAAGGATAGGCAATTTCAAGCAGTTCATGATTTGGAATTAGTACTATGGATCCGACTTAAGTTAAGGCTTTATTGTTGAGTGGTTTTTATTGGATGTCCCTAAGGCGTACCCATTTGAGCCGAGTCTTGGGATACCTGTCCGTAATGGAAGAAAGAATCAGGGTGTCTCCCGAAAACACATATTTTCTTTTAGCGACTGTGCCCCAGAGATTTAGAAAATTGGCGGATTCAATATGATGTTCGATGGTTTGAAGGGAGTCGATCACTTGATACCTCCCGAAATACACAAAATTGTTAGCCAGATGCCTCAAATCTTCCTTTGTCAGGCTATTTAGCCCTCCCGTACCTTCGAGTACATAGTTTTCGTAGTTTTCAGTCACGTGATGGACGCCCATTCCGCCTTGGCCATCATAGATGATAAAGCCTTTTCGGTTTTTGTAGTCGCCCTGTCTAGGCACCCAAATGGAACTCGAATCCATTTGAACTTCGACTAGAGCTAGGGACCACCTGCCTGAAAATTTATCAAAATCTGAGGAGTCATTTTCTTGATTGCATGAAATAATCAAGACTGTGACCAGAAAGGGGTATAAAAATTTAAATTTCATTTCTTTGGTTTTACATGGTGAAAATTGACCTTTTGAGTGGGGTATGGTGATAAAGAGGAAGTCAAAAACTTCCTAAAGTAGACTACTTGCCGACATTTTTTGCTTCAATCCGAATAGACACATATAGATCACGGTGATTGCAAATAGACTATTGGTACAATTGACCAGAAGTGTAGGCAAGCCTAGCAATGGGCCTGCGGTAAATAGAAGTGTCCCCAAAATAAATACTAGGGGAGTCCAAGACGGAAAAAATCGGGTATTGCGAACCGATATCCCAAACAGGATCATTCCAACAAACCAAACTGCTCCGGGGACTTTATATAATGGTTTTGCTTCCAAAAACTCAGAAATACTCATTCCGGAATTCATCACCTGAATTGGGAAAAAAGTCAGGCCTAGGTAGGCTATCAAGGCTAGTAAAGCTCCAAGTTGGCTCAGGGGGTTTTTACCGGGGGATTGAGCTTTATGGAGACCCCAAATCCCAATTCCTGCCAAAAAATGGTACCCAGCAGTCAGGTAGTAAACTGTAGGGGTGTAACCCTCAATTATTTCCATTACCTCAGATACTAACCAAAATGAAAATCCCAAAATACCGGCATAGAGGAAATACTTCATAAGTAGTGGTTTTAATGAAGCCCCAGAGCCAAGGCTATGGGGTTTGTAGGAATTTGAACCCAAAGACTGGTCTGCCAGGCAAAGGGATGCTTAGGTACAACAGCTATACGTCAAGTAGTTCATTTCCATATCCTTTGGAATCGGCAAGTAAAATCGATCCCAAAAAGTAGTGCAAGCCATTCCTTGAATTCCGAAAATTTCTTGTACTGGAATATAGGGATACTTCGGCAAATTAGACCCTGCTTAGGTAGGTTAAATTCCGAATCTTGCTTGTAGAGATTGGTTGATTCTTTCGGTAAGGAGATCCACAAGTTCTTCGTCCATAAAGGCATACTCATCCGGAATATGGAGCACTTCGATGACCGGTAGATCCAAATTCCGATATAGATCACGGATTTTGGCTCGATGCTCGCTTTCCATTACAAGTACCAAATCTGCCCAATTCAAGTCCGCCTCGGAGATTTTCCGATCACTTTTCGGGCTTACCCCTGCTGAGCGAACATGAAATCGTGGATCATTTTTAAAAATAAATTCTCCCGTCCTGCTTCGTCTTTTGTTTTTCCCGCAGATGATCAGAAGGTTGGGTTTGGGTGTCATGGCTATGGAGTTGACTTAATTTATGGGATATAGAGCGGGCAAAAAAAGCGATTGGAAAAATAAGTCATTTTGATCCATTAAGGATGGGGAAAGTTTAACAATAGCAAATTCTTAAGAATAAAAAAAAGCGGAGCCACTCCCGATGCTACAGAGGACTCCGCTTAGGTAAGAGCTCTACTCCCAGGATAAAGAGCAAAACTCAGAGGAATTGATCAATTGGCCAAAACACCTTTTGAAGCAGCAGGATTGGCTTTAAAAACTTCATGCTCAAGTTCGGCTGGTAACATATCAAAAATCACATGAATGCGATCCTGATCTCCGTCATTGCGGGCTTCGTGGACCTCATTGTTATCAAACCACCAAAGTTCGCCCTCGCGCATTCGTACCTCCTCGTCTCCTGTTTTCATCCATGACCCGAGGCTGGATCTTAAGACTAAATGATAGCGGTTTCGAACACGATAGTATTCACCTCGATCGATATGGGGGTACACTTGTTTTCCGGCAGGCAAACAAACAATTTTTGCCCTTCCCAGAATTTCATTTCTTTCCTTCGCAAAGTCCTTTAGAAATTGCACAAAAAAAGAGTATTGTTTGCTGGCTGTAGTCCATCGGCTTTCGTGTACATCCCGACGCTTTCTACCTCCGATAGCCGATTTTCTCAGACCTCTTAAAGGAATAGCAAGTGCCTCACGTTGAACCATAATTTTGTCTTGTCGACCAGTGGATCCGGCCCAAGCATTCGCTATGGAATCTATTTGATCCAGGAATGGCTGGGTTGGGATATTCTGTTTGATAAGTTTGAAATTTTTCATGGTAACCATTCGATTAAGTTGAAAATGATATTTGGTGTCTTATGTCGAAGAGGGTAGGCCTGACGTAACCGCTTTTAAGGGAAAAAATGGAGATTTTTAATACGCCTCTTTTTTGATTTTATTCTTTGGAGACAAAAAACATTCAGATGCTTTATTTCAGAAGTGGATAAAGTAGCGGAATTGTGTCTGCTGAGCTAGTAAACAGATAGGTTGATTCTGTAATTACAAATTCTAAAAAAAACAGAAAAGCGGAGTTGCTCCCGTACAGCTGTCGGGACTCCGCTTATACTAGCGTTCTACTTCTGGAGGGGACTTATCTCTCCACTTCGGATCCTGATTTTTACTTTCCCGAAACAGTCTTGACCAAGGGCACAAGTCGATAGCCTTCTTTATATACTCGTTCGGATGGGCGGTAGTGACGCACGGTAAAATTAAATACGCCTGTAGGATTGTCGATTTCCAGATTGTTGGGTGCATTTGCACCACATCCAAAGCTTACCGTATAGGTTCCGTCTTGATTTTCTTTTGCGGTATTGGAACTGTAATTGACCAGATCGTTGAACATAAAGCCCTTTTCATCATAGACCGTGATGGACCAAAATCCAGCATTTCCCGGATCTTCAAAAGTGAGCTGATAGCAGCTATCGGTTGAGAAATTACCGGAGGACTCATAGATATTATCACTCATCTGCGCTCCGCCCCATCCCACTGCAGCTCCCACCTGATACTTTTCCTCGGTAAAATCCTTGACCGATGCATCGTTGGGGTCGGTAAACATTCCCCGCATTCCGTAAATCCCATCCCGCTCCAGAATCGCCGGCATTTTGGATTTTAACTCCGATTCTACTCGATTAAATGATTCTTGGTTGACAGGTTTAGTTTTAAATAAATCAGCGGATTGCGCCTGAATGCTCATTTGATCCTGAATGGCTTTTGCCTCTTCCTCAGAAAAAGTACCATCCAAGCGTACAATCAAGTACAAATGTGTGCCTGTGTGTGGATAGATCAAAAGATCCTGAACCATACTTCATGGCCTGAATCCGATGGTCTTCTGTGACGGGCTGTACGGAAATGTATTTTCCCTCGGGGATTTCTGGCATCACAACGCTTGCTCCTGTTGAGACATCCACCACTGCCATAGAATAGTAGGTATCCCGATTCATTCTGACTACTGGTTGATCATCAGTAGGGGTAAGTTGTCTTCTGTGAATAAAGGTATTTACTCCTCCCATACTTTGTCTCATAAGGATTTGCCGGGATGTTTCGTCCCTGGGATAGCTCTCTGGAGTGACTATCCTTCCGTTTTCATTGAAAAATTCAGAAGCCGAGCTTACCGGCTCTAAATTCGCTCCGATTTGATCTGCACTTGCTGAATCTTCTTTTTTTCCCGGTTGGCAGCTGACTGCGGCGATCAAAAAAATAATCGCTAAAAATGAATGCTTCATGGTTTCTATGTTTTGATTTTCCCCTTCCCGAATTCTGGCAATCCATTCAAAAAGAAGGTTCACTTCGATTTTTTTTAAGTTACTGGTTTTTTGATTGGGTTAGGAAGGAAGGAGGAATTCATTTATAAAAAACCAGCTATTGCCAAATCTTCTTCCAGAGAATACTGATTCTTAAAGATTATGCCCGTTAAGGATCGTCCCGTCTTTCACTGTTTTTAGGTAGCTGATTACTTTGCCGTCTTCGCCCACTTCGCAGACCCGATAGGAGGGAAAGGGGTTGCCCCAGCTGCCTCCGAAGTGCCCGGACCAGAGGAAAGGTTTTTTCTTATAGAGCATCTGCCCGTCCACATCGTGGTCATGTCCATGGAAAGTCGCCCGCACATTGGGAAAGCTCGTTACCAAGTCCAGAAAAGGTTTGCAGTCCACCCCGTGCCTGGTCCAGTCATTTTGGGAAATATGCATGAAGACAAAGACGTGGGGAAGCTTCGCGTATTCTTCCAAGATCAGCCCTGAAAACTCCAGATCGGCACAGAGGTATTCTCCTTTTTCATTGGAGCAGTCCAGCAGCAGCACGCCAAAGTCTTCCTTTTCGATAAAGGAGTAATTGCTCGGTTGACGCATGATTTGCATAAAGTCTTCCTCGCTGACCCGGTCGTGATTGCCCCGGCAGACATAGTAAGGAACTTGGAGTTGGTTGTAGACCTTTTTCACTTCGGGAAGCAGGCTGGGTTCGTCGTGAATCAGATCCCCGTTGAAGACTACAAAGTCTACGTCTTTTTCGCGGTGGATGGCTTCAATAAGGGCTCGGTGACTTCCTTCAAAGTCGGTGTTGGGTTGGCCCCAGTGTCCGTCCGAGGCAGTGATAAATTTGAGTCGGGTGGCTTTGGGGAAGTCCATTTTCCCATAGGTAATAAAAGGCATGGTCATCAGGGAAGTACCCGCCAGGGCGAGTTTATGTAAAAATGGTCTGCGGTTCATGGATGTAAAATAGTGAATTAGTTTTACTGATGGTATGCCTTTTTGAAAGTTGAGGAAGTTTTCTTGAATTTTGAGTAAGAAGTCCGATGACCGATGATTGTCCAAAAATCAGACTTTCAATTGATCTTCAGGGCTTTAAGATAGAATGTTGTCAGGGTTCCTTGCTGTTCGAGAATTGCAATCTCGAATCACTTATTTCAGGATTTGCAATCCGTAAATATTCACACAAGTCTAATCAGGACCTAAGGCAAGCCCGCCTGGAGGACGGACAGGTCTCCTGACTTGTGCTATTGCCCTTTGCTATTCGGGATTTGCAACCCCGAATTCCCTTTCAGATTTCAGCCTAAAAATGATGACGAAGCCTTATTCTTTGGTCGCCTCGATCACCCCACGGAAATAACCCAAAGACTCGGCAATTCCCAAAAAGGGGTTGTCCATATTCCGCTCATGCTCCAGACTGCAAACGCCGGTGTAGCCCACTTTTCGGATCATGCTGACCATGGCCGGAAAGTCGATAATCCCTCGGCCTACTTCGATGGAATAGCCTTGTTTGATCGGTCCTGTCACGTCTTTGATATGCATATCAAAAATCCGGGTATGGTATTTTTCCATGTCCGCAACAGGGTCTTTGCCATTTCGAGTGTCATGTCCGATATCCAAGCACATGCCCATTCGGGGATCGAGATCTTTGGTGTGGTTCCAGACTTCGTCGGCATCTTGATAGATTTTGATATCCGGTCCGTGGAGGTGGATCGCAAATTTGAAATCGTATTCCTGCACCTTTTTTTCAGCATAGGGAAGCAGTTCCACATTGGGAACGCCTACGATCAGTTTGACGCCCACTCGTTTGGCATAAGCAAATGCCTTGTCGACTTCCTCTTCAGATCTCATATAGATCGGTCCCACTGCATAGCCAATTACGTCATGAGCCTTCAGTTTTTCATGAAATTCCGCAATCTCAGCGTCGGTAGTGTTCATCGGCAAGTGAAAATCCTTGATGCAGAGGTAGTGCACGTCCAAGGCTTTCAGGGTTTCCAAAGTTTTGTCGAGGTCGAATCGAACGAAGGTGTAGCCTGCCACTCCTACTTTGAAAGTTTCGCCTGTTTCGGGAGGAAGTTGCGGACCGGGTTTGGTTTCTTGGGCCTTGCAGACTATCAGGCTGAGTGCGAATAAAAAGGTGAGTAGGGTGGATTTCATGTGTTTGTGTTTTGTTTTTCAAAGGCCGCATGGAATCTCACAGAAGGAATGACTGTCTCAGTATTTGAGGTCTGGGTCTTGCTCGATTTCATCGGTTAATTTTTGGGCTGGATTGAAATCAATTTAGCAAAAGCTGACATAGGTAATTCTGAAGTTCTTCCAAATTCTTCGGAATCGTTTGCTTTGATAAGGATGTTTTTAGTACAAATACATTTTGTTAAGGAACCTCTCTGTTTTCCCTTCTTTCATAACATTGAGGTATTTCAAAATAATAATCTAGGATCATTCCCTACACTTCCACTTAGAATTTCCTCTACTGGCACAAACACGAATGAGTACAAAAAATCCCTTCAGGGGGAGTCTGAAGGGATTTTGATATTTGTACTTTTGATTTTGACTTTCAGGGCATTAAGATGATGGCTTCTAGAAATCAGCTTTGAAATTCCGAGGAGCCTCCCCAATAATAAGTCGTAATTCTTAATTCCTTTCGATATACATCACCGCAGAATCCTCGATGTATTTAATAGGATTGAAGGAAGAGTAAAACTTGTTTTTCAGGTTGTTCAAGGGATTGTTGAGCCCCATAATTTTGGAAGTAAATTCAGTGGGGAACTTGCCAGAATCTCCATAGACCTGAATCAGATTTTCGTATTGTTCGATATTGGATTGCATGCGAAGGGTAAGCGTCCCAAACCGCATTCTCAGCGACTGAACCTTGTACATGTAGGTTTCTACCTGCCCCTGCCATTTGCCTCGGGAATCAGATGAGCGCTCAAAGGCGGCGATTTTATCTGAAATTGCCTTTCTACATTCGTTTTTGAAGCTTTCCCGTTCGGAATCGAGGGTGGCTTTGAGGTAACGGTTTTGAAATTGGTTTTTGTCGATGCCAAAATAGGTCAATTGTTCCTCCAGCAATTGATTGTTTTCCTTTTGGAGCAATTCCAATTCCTTGTTGATCAGGGTCCATTCGTGGTCGATAATGGACTTTTGCTGCTCAAACTGGCTTGTCACGGTCAAAATCCGGAGCATTTCCGGGGATTTTTCATATAGTTCCTTTTCCTTTTTGCCCAAGGTGGTCACCATGCTTGTCACACCTGAAATGGCCGTATTGACCATGGTACCATACAGGGGTACAGTGGCGGAAGCGGTAGATATCAGGTTGAGCGATTGCTGAATGACTTTCATCATGCCGTCACTTTGACCTTCCTTGGAGTACCACTTGTCAAATTCGGTTTTCCAGGAAGTAAAGGACTTGTACTGCTGGATTTTGGTCACGTTTCCCAGCTGATCAAAAAAGGACTGGGAAGTCAAAAACAGCTCAACCGGCTGAATGTCGCGCTGTATGCTGAGTAGCTCGGTAAAGGCCAGTTGTCCATTAAGATTGATTTTGGTTTTGGGGGCTTCTTCCAGGATTTTCAGCCGGTCGTCCAGTGCTAGCTGTAGTTTTTCCAGATCGACTATTTTTTCCTTATCTGAGGCGGTTCTACTGTCCGCAGCAGCGATTTTCTCCGTGAGCTTGCTGACTAGCTCTTCGTTGGTTTTAAGCTTTTCGTTTAACTCTTTGAGCTGATAGTCCCGCTCCAATTTGATTTGTTCGGAGATTTCTTCCTGCCCGAAAGCCCAAGTACTTATCAGGCAAAGGCTGAACAGGGTGAAAAGAGTTGCAGTGATCCGCATAGAAATTTGGTTTGGGTTTATGCTGCGAAATTGATTCCACTTAGTGTAGAGAGAATCTGTCTTAACAAAATTTCACAAAAAAAATCCCCTCCAGATTGCTCCAAAGGGGATTTTGATTTGAAATCGGATATTTGAGATTTGAGATTTTATACCCGAAGGGACTTATCTAATTTTCCAATGTTTCAATTTTTCAATCAATCAAGCTCCAATATCGAATACTGAATACCGAATAAGGAAAATTAAGAATGACTTTCTACCCACTTCCTAGCATTCACAAACGCTTCCATCCATGGGGTGAAATCGTCATTTCTTTCACTTGGGTAATGGGCCCAATTCCAGGGCTTCAAGCTTCGCTCGATATGGGGCATGATCGCCAAATGTCTGCCGTCCTCAGAGGCAATTCCCGCTGTCGCAAAGTCGGAACCGTTTGGATTGCCTGGATAAGCAGCATAGCTGTATTTCATCGCGAAGTGGTATGCATTTTCTCCCTTTGGCAGTGAGAATTTACCCTCTCCATGTGCAACCCAAACGCCTAGTCGCTGACCGCTTAGGCTACCCAACATCACGGAGTTGTTTTGAGGCACAGTCACATTCACAAAGCAGGACTCAAACTTATGGCTGGCATTGTGCAGCATTTTTGGTTTTTGATCGTGATCTGGAGTCACCAAACCCAATTCGATCATCAGCTGGCAACCGTTACATACACCCAAAGAAAGGGTGTCAGGTCTTGCGTAGAAGTTGTCCAAAGCCTGCTTCGCTTTGGAGTTATAAAGGAAGGCACCAGCCCAGCCTTTAGCTGAACCCAACACGTCAGAGTTGGAGAATCCGCCTACAAAGACAATCATCTGCACGTCGCTGAGATCCTCACGTCCTGAGATCAGGTCGGTCATGTGAACATCTTTCACTTCAAATCCAGCCAACCAAAGGGCATAGGCCATTTCCCGATCTCCGTTCACTCCTTTTTCGCGGATGATGGCGGCTTTGGCTTTCCCTTTTTCTTTGCGATCAGGATTTAAGCCCAGTTTCGCAAAGCTACCGGTCCAGTTGGGAGCAAACTCATAGCTCAGGATTTGATTTTTATAGTTGTCAAAGCGGTCTTTGGCCAGCTTTTCTCCGCTTTGCTTTCTGTCCAGCAGGTAAGAGGATTTAAACCAAAGGTCTCTCAAAGGTGCCACTTCCAAGGTTTCGGATTCCAGGCTTACCTTTCCGTCCAAAGTTACCTCTGCCAGTTCCACAAAGTCGATTTCTGAGGCAGCAAGCACTTCTTCTGCAGCATGATCATTTTTCACTTGAATCAGGATGCCAGGATTTTCGGAGAAAAGCGCCTTGATCAGGTTGGATTCGGCCAATCGGCTTTCTTTCACAGCAAGACCGACTTGTTTGCTTGGGAAGCACATTTCCAGCAAGGCGGTCAAAATGCCACCTGAGGAAATGTCATGTCCTGCCAGGACCAGACCTTTTTCGATCAATTGCTGGACAGTTTCAAAGGCTTTTGCAAAATAAGCTGCATCGGTGACGTCCGGAGTTTCCTGACCCACCTTGTTGAGGATTTGGTACAAAGAAGATCCGGCTAGTTTGGCTGCATCTTTGGAAAAGTCCAGATACAAAACTTTGGTACGTGCCTTAGGCAAAAGGGCAGCTTTCGCAGTCTTTTTTACATCGGTACATTCGCCTACCGTGGAGATAATCACCGTACCCGGAGAGTACACCACTTTCCCGTCAGGATATTTCTGAGTCATGGAGAGGGAGTCCTTCCCGGTAGGGATATTGACTCCAAGTGCTATCGCAAAGTCAGAACAGGCTTTTACCGCCCGATACAAGCGGTCGTTTTCTCCTTTGTTTTTGGCAGGCCACATCCAGTTGGCAGAAAGGGAAACTCCTCTTAAGCCATCTGCTACCGGAGCAAAAACCAGGTTGGTCAAGGCTTCGGCAATCGCTAATCGAGAACCGGCTTCAGGATTGGCCAAAGCTGCAACGGGAGCATGGCCGATGGAGGTGGCGATCCCTTTATTCCCGGTAAAATCCAAAGCCATCACGCCAACATCATTCAGAGGAACTTGGATTTCTCCTACGGTCTGTTGGGTAGCCACCCGTCCGGTTACGGAGCGGTCCACTTTATTGGTCAGCCAATCCTTACAGGCTACAGCTTCCAGCTGAAGGACTTCCTGGATATAGGATTTAAGTTTTGAAGGAGCCAATTCAGGCTCGGAGAAAGGGGTGCCCAATCCGCTTTGGTCCTCCAAAATGGTTTTGGGAGAGGAGCCAAACATGTACGCCAAGTCCCAATCGACAGGTTTTTCCCCAGTCTTCTGATTTTCAAACTTGAAGTGCATGTCTCCGGTCGTCTCGCCCACTACATAGAAAGGTGCTCGTTCCCGCTCGGAGAGTTGCTTAAGTGTGGTGATATCTTTTTTACCGACTACCAAGCCCATTCTTTCCTGGGATTCGTTGCCGATGATTTCCTTGGCGGAAAGGGTAGGGTCACCCACAGGAAGTTGATCGATGTGGATGGTACCTCCTGTGCTTTCTACCAATTCAGAGAGGCAGTTCAAATGCCCTCCGGCCCCGTGGTCGTGAATGGAAATGATTGGGTTGTTTTCGCTTTCGGCCATGGCTCGGATCACATTGGAAACCCGCTTTTGCATTTCGGGATTTGAACGCTGAACGGCATTCAGCTCGATGGCATTGGAAAGTTCACCGGTATTCAAAGAAGAAACCGCAGAGCCGCCCATCCCGATTCGGTAATTGTCCCCGCCCAGGATGACGATTTGATCTCCGGTGCCAGGTTCTCCCTTCTTGGTGTAGTTGGCATTCGTGAAGCCAACTCCACCAGCCAGCATGATTACTTTGTCAAATCCATGATGCTTTTCTCCCTCCTCATGCTCAAAGGTGAGCAGAGACCCTGCTATCAGGGGCTGTCCGAATTTGTTTCCAAAATCAGAAGCTCCGTTGGAAGCTTTGATTAGGATATCCATGGGGGTTTGGTAAAGCCAAGGTCTCTCGGCAAGATTTTCCTCCCAGCTTCTTCCTTTTTCAGCTCGGGAATAAGAAGTCATGTAGACTGCCGTACCAGCCAAAGGGATGGAAGCCGTTCCTCCTGCCAATCGATCTCGGATTTCTCCACCAGAACCCGTCGCTGCGCCATTAAACGGCTCGACCGTGGTTGGAAAGTTGTGAGTTTCTGCCTTTAGGGAAATCACCGAGTCGATATCCCGGGTTTCAAAGAAGTCAGCCTGATGCTGAGTTTTTGGGGCGAACTGCTGGATTTTGGGACCTTGGATAAAGGCTACGTTGTCTTTATAAGCCGAAGCGATCCGGTTGGGATGCTTTTTGGAGGTTTCCTTGATCAGTTGGAAAAGTGTCATGGGCTTTTCCTGTCCATCAATCACAAAAGAACCATTGAATATTTTGTGTCGGCAGTGCTCGGAGTTGACCTGTGAAAAGCCGAATACCTCCGAATCGGTCAGTGGCCTATCCAATTGCCTTGAGATATTTTCCAGATAATCCACCTCTTCCTGACTTAGCGCCAAGCCTTCGGACTTGTTGTAGGCGGCGATATCAGTGACCGGTTTGATGGGTTCGGGCTTCAGGTGAATGTCAAATATTTCCTGATCGAGACCGTCATAGGCCTTTTGAAGCATGGGATCGATTTGGTCTCCTTCAGCCATGGGAAAGAATTCCTCGATGCGCTGTATGCCTTGGATTCCCATATTCAAAGTGATTTCCACGGCATTGGTAGACCAAGGGGTGATCATTTCTTTTCTTGGTCCGGAGTATTTTCCGGCTACTTTTTCACTCTGGATTTGCTGTGCTTCGCCAAAAAGCCAGGTGAGTTTGGTGATGTCATCGGTGCTGAGCGGGTGAGAGACTTGAACTCCGTAGATGAGTTTCTGAGGGGATTCAAAGAAGAAAATCATGTCCTTGGGCTGGTAAGTCGCAAAGGTAAGGAATTGAGGGGGAAAGTTGAAAAATGGTTAGGTTGTAAAGTTGGAAAGTTGGGAAGTATTGTCCGATGTCGGATGACCGAAGTCCAATGAAGGGAGACAGGAGTTTGAATTGGGGAAACCAGGGCTGTAGATGTCGTAAATCGTACCTCGTGCCTCGAAAATAAATGAGCTGGAAGACGGAAGACCGAAGATGGGAGACAGGAGTTTGAATTGGGGAAACCAGGGCTGTAGATGTCGTAAATCGTACCTCGTAAATCGTAAATAAAGGAGGGTTTATTTGGAAGACCGAAGATGGGAGACAGGAGTTTGAATTGGGGAAACCAGGGTTTAGGTTCCTGTAGATGTCGTAAATCGTAAATAAATGAGCTGGAAGACGGAAGACCGAAGATGGGAGACAGGAGTTTGAATTGGGGAAACCAGGGTTGAGGTTCCTGTAGATGTCGTAAATCGTAAATAAATGAGCTGGAAGACGGAAGACCGAAGATGGGAGATAGGAGTTTGAATTGGGGAAACCAGGGTTGAGGTTCCTGTAGATGTCGTAAATCGTACCTCGTAAATCGTAAATAAATGAGCTGGAAGACGGAAGACCGAAGAT
>NZ_BTPD01000013.1:0-65410 GCF_036245625.1 Algoriphagus confluentis | reverse complement strand
AAGATGGGAGACAGGAGTTTGAATTGGGGAAACCAGGGCTGTAGATGTCGTAAATCGTACCTCGTAAATCGTAAATAAAGGAGGGTTTATTTTCTCTTCAATTGTTCCAAAAGGTAATCTGCAGTGGCCTCAATTAAGCCTCCGTGTCCTACAGGCAAGACGATTGTCCTGATTTGAGGGATTTTGGAGCTGAATTTTTTCAGGTTTTTCACAGGGATCATCTGGTCAAATTCGCCAAGAAAAAGCCAAACCGGAGTATTGAGTTTTCTGGCTTTTTGGGTAATTATCCCAAGTCTGGGTTGGAGTCCTCCCATGATTTTCCAGGTAAAATACATTTGTGCACGCTGGGACCGAGTACCCATTTGGGTTTGAAAAAACTTTCTCAGGCTGGATTGAATCAATCCCACGGACCCAAGACTTTCCATGACTTTATACAAGCCCTTGGGCTTAAAGACCACTTGTTTCATCACAGGATGAAAGGACCCAGGATAATTGCTCATGCTGTACCAAAGCCCAGTTTTAATTCCGTCAGGTGAGAGCAGAATTAGGCTGAGCACCTTTTCCGCCATCAATTCGTAAATCAATAGGGAGATTTTTCCTCCCATACTGTAACCTATCAGATGAAATTCCGTGAAGTTCAACTGGTCTCGTAAACCGTCAATCAATTCCAACCAAATTTTCCTGTTCATCGGCTTGTTTGCATCTTTCCAGGTACTTTTCCCATGGTAAAATGCGTCCACGAAGACAAAACGTTGATTTTCCTTTCGGAATATCTCCATGGGAAGCATATCTCCGTGAGTCTGCCCAAATCCATGAAAAATAAGGAATACTTCCCCTTGCTCCCCGAATACCTGATAAGCTAATCGTCCATGGATGGTTTGGAGATGATGCATCTTCCTGAAATTTTATTTTAAAGATAGGTAATTGGCCGATTATCAATGGCATAAAATTTTTTAATTCGGAATTTAATTCTGAATTGATATTAATTTAAACCATTTAGTCGATTATGATTTTGTTAAATTTCTGATTATGGGAAGAATATTTTCCAAAAAAACTATGGAAACCTTGAACCAATTGAAAGTTTCCGTAGTTTTGCGTGCTAATTCTAGAGGATTTGGAAACAAGAAAGAAAATATTGGAGATAGCCCGGGATCAGTTTTCCCGGTACGGGGTGAGGACAGTGACCATGGAGGAATTGGCCAGAATGGCCGGAATTTCCAAAAAGACGATTTATCAGGAATTTTTGGATAAAAAGGATCTGGTAAGGGAAGTTTTCAGGAATATTCTGGAGGAGGATAGACAAAAAATGATTTATATCCACGAGCAGGAAGACGGAGTGATTGATCATTTGGTCAAAATGTCTCACATCATGCGGGAGCGACTTTCTACCATGAATCCTATGGTAATTGTGGAAATTCAAAAGTATTTCCCGGAAGCATGGAGAATGTTTGAAGATTTTAAACTACAGACCATCAAGGTTGATTTGATCAATGTGATGGAAAAGGGAAAAATGTTAGGCTATTTCCGGGAGGAGATAGATACTTCGATATTGGCAAAAGTCCGCTTGGATCAGATCGCTTCTTCGTTTGATCCGGCTAATTTTACCAACCCTGAATACAATTTTGTGGAGGAGCAACTGGTGCTGATGGATCATTTTCTTCATGGGATTTTTACTGAAAAAGGCCGGATGGCTTATCAATCCCAAAAAGCAATTGAAAAATGAAAACAAACCTACCTATGAAAAAGTACCTTTTGGTGATCCTGACCTTTTTTCTGAGTCAAGCAGGCTTGAAAGCGCAGGAAATGGCCGAATTGACCCTAAATGATGCCATCCTGTATGCCATCGAAAACAACGTAAATGCCAAAAATGCACGTTTGGAATTGCTGATTTCCAAGGCTACGGTGAAAGAAACCACGGCCCAGGGGCTTCCCCAGGTCAACGGAGCTTTCAATCTGGATTTCAATCCGAGGATTCCGGTGGCTTTCTTTCCCAATGAGCCTCCGTTTGGAGATCCCACTAACCCAAGTGATGTGATTCCTGTTCGATTTGGAGTGAGCTATACTTCCGGGTTGGCGGTCAATTTCTCCCAGATGATCTTTGACGGATCCTTCTTTGTAGGGCTTCGGGCCGCACAGACTTTGAAGCAGCTGACGGAATACGACCTGAATAAAACAGAAAATGACGTCATCGAAAATGTGAAGAAGGCCTACTTCGGCGTTTTGGTCAATGAAGTGAGAATCAGCCTCGCGGAAGCCAACTTGTCCAGAATCGACTCCCTGCTGAAAGAAACCCAAGCCCTGAACGAGGCAGGATTTGCAGAAAAGATCGATGTGTCCCGGATTCAGGTCCAAAGAAACAACACCTTTACCCAACTCGAGCGGGCCAAGACTTCCTGGCAGGTAAGCAAGGAATTGCTCAAGCTGCAAATGGGACTGCCCGTAGAAATGGAGATTTTTGTGTCCGAGAATCTCAGGGAGCTCAATCCCCAAGAAGAACTAGTCAGGTTGCTTGCAGAAGAAGGTCAAAACCGCATCGAACTGGATCAATTGAATACCCAACTGGAGCTGACTCAATTGGACCTGAAAAACAATACCGTCCAATACATGCCCACTATTGATTTTGTCGGGAATATCAGAAGAAACGGTGCCGGCAACGAGTTTGGGACCGTTTTTGACGGCAACAACTGGTTTGGAAGCTCTCTACTCGGGGTCAGTATGAACATCCCCATTTTTGACGGTCTGTCCAAATCTGCCCGGATTCAGAAAAACAGAGTGCAGATCAATCAACTGGAGAATCAGCGCTTCTTTCTCAAGGAGAGCTTCAAAAATGAGATTTTCACTGCCAGAGCCAATCTGAAAAATGACCTCAACATCCTTGAGGTGCAGACTGAAAATCTAAAACTTGCCCAAGAAGTCTATGATATTGCCCGAATCAAATACCAGGAAGGGGTCGGGTCCAACCTGGAGGTAGTTCAGGCTGATTCTGACCTGATCGAGGCGGAGTTCAATTATCTGAGTGCCCTCTACGATGGACTGATTTCCAAAGTCAACCTGGAAAAAGCCCTTGGCCTATTAAAGGCTGATTTGACAAACTAAACCAACATTTCCTTTTCAAAAAACCACATCAAATCTTATGAAATACTTTCCGCAACTTTTAAGCTTGGCAGCAGCAGTAGTGCTGACGGTTTCCTGTGCTCAGGACGACTTGACTGCCAAAAAAGAAAAGCTGGAGTCTTTGAAAGGAGACTTGGCTAAGATCAATACCGAAATCAAAACTTTGGAGGCTGAAATTTCTGATTTGGATCCGGAGTTTGCTGCGCAAAACAAAAAGTCTATCCTCATCACTACAGCAGCGGCTCGAAAGGGTGAGTTTACTCATTTTGTGGAGGTGACCGGTTCGGTACTTTCCAAAAAGAACGTGAGTATCAGCGCCGAGACAGCAGGTCGGGTGATAGAGGTCCCTGCAATCGAAGGGATGCGCGTAAATCGGGGACAGATTCTGGCGATGATCGATGCTGAAGCTATCGAGAGAAATATTGCTGAAATGGAAAACTCCCTCGAATTGGCCAAAACCATCTTTGAAAAGCAGGCTAGGTTGTGGGAACAAAAGATCGGTACCGAAATCCAATACCTGGAAGCAAAAAACAGAAAAGAGGGATTGGAAAAAAGCTTGGCTTCTCTCAAAACTCAATTGGATAAAGCCTACGTCCGGGCTCCATTCAGCGGAACAGTCGAGTCTGTTCAGGTGAGGTTGGGCGAATTGGTCCAGCCAGGGGTGCCTATGTTCCAGTTTGTGGGAGACAGCGACCTCTTTATCGAATCGGACGTCTCCGAATCGTACGTGGGAGTATTGGCCAAAGGAGACTCCGTTGAGGTCTTTTTTCCTTCTTTAAAGAAGAATTTGATTTCCAAGGTTTCTGCTGTGGGTGCAATTATCAACCCAAACAACCGGACTTTCAAGGTGGAAGTAGCCCTTCCAAACATCGCTGACCTCAAGCCGAATATGATCGCGGTTTTGAAAATTCAGGATTACAAAAATAAAGATTCAGTCGTTGTACCTTCTCATTTGATCCTATCCGATAATCGAGGGGATTATGTATTTATCGTAGAAAATGGAACTGCCAAGAAGAAATATGTAAAAAGAGGGTTCAGCTTTGGAGCCGAAACGGAGATTGTAGACGGTCTCGCCGGCACTGAGACTTTGGTAGACAAAGGCTTCCGAGAGGTAGGAGATAACTTCAGTGTCAATATTGCCCAACTCTAAGCCATGACTGATTCTAAAAAACCAAGCACCATCAGAGAATTTGGATTGTCCAGCTTCAGTGTGGACAATGCGACTTCCGTGGTGATTTTGACCCTGATCATCACTGTTTTGGGTTTGGGTGCCTACAGGACCATGCCCAAGGAAAGCTTTCCCGAAATCGTAATTCCTACGGTCTATGTCGGTACGCCTTATCCGGGCAACTCGCCCGTGGATATGGAAAACCTGATCACCCGTCCCATCGAAAAAGAGCTGAAATCTCTCAACAACGTGAAGGACATTCGCTCCACCTCGGTACAGGATTTTTCTTCCATCGTGATTGAGTTTAATCCCGGGGTGGAAATCTCCAAGGCGATTCAGGATGTGAAAGACGCGGTGGATAAATCCAAAAGTGAGCTGCCTACCGACTTGGACCAAGATCCAAATGTTTTGGAAATCAACACCTCGGATTTCCCGATTATGAATGTAAATATCTCGGGACCTTACTCCGAGCAGGAGCTCAAGAAGTTCGGGGAGTATCTGGAGGATGCGATTGAGAAGCTTCCTGAGATCTCCAAAGCAGACCTTGCAGGTACTGTGGAGCGGGAAATCCAGGTCAATGTGGATCCTTACAAAATGGAAGCAGTCGGGGTGAGCTTTGGGGATATTTCCGGAGCCATACAGGCAGAGAACATCACCATTTCCGGAGGTAATATTCGAAATGGGGACTTCGAACGGACCGTAAGGGTGGATGGAGAATTCTCTGACCCTATGGACTTGCTGGATATCATTGTCAAAACAGACCAGCAAAAAATCGTCTATCTCCGGGATGTAGCCGAAGTAAAGGACACCTTTAAGGATAGGACCACCTATGCCCGAAGCAAAAATCTTCCCGTAGTCACCATCAATGTGACTAAGCGAAGCGGAGAAAATCTCCTTGATGCGGCAGACAAGATCAAAGAAATCATCAAAACCACCCAGAAAAACAGATTCCCAGGTGACTTGGAAATCACCGTCACCAACGATCAGAGTAAGCAGACCCGGACTCAGGTCAGTGATCTGGAAAACTCCATCATTTTCGGAATTATCCTGGTCGTCCTTGTTCTGATGTTTTTCATGGGCTTCCGAAACTCTCTCTTTGTGGGTTCGGCGATTCCTTTGTCCATGTTTATTTCCTTCTTGATTCTGAATGCTTTTGGAATCACCCTCAACCTGATGGTGCTGTTTTCCCTGATTCTGGCCTTGGGTATGCTTGTGGACAACGGCATTGTAGTCGTAGAGAATATCTACCGACTGATGCAGGAAGGCAAGCCGATCATGCGTGCAGCTAAAGAAGGGGTTGGAGAAGTGGCATGGCCAATTATCACCTCTACAGCCACCACGCTTGCTGCTTTTCTTCCCTTGGCTTTTTGGGAGGACATCGTAGGTGAATTCATGAAATTTCTTCCGATCACCCTGATCATTGTCTTGTCCTCCTCCTTGTTTGTTGCTCTGGTGATCAACCCGGTGATGACCTCACTCTTTATGAAGGTAGAGGATGTGACCAAGGATAAACCAAAGAAAAAGTTTGTGGTCGTGGCTTTGATCTTTGTGGTCGTGGCAGCTATTTTCTACCTCTTGGGAGTCACAGCTTTGGGTTCTTTGGCGATGGTCGCCGCCTTGCTTACCTTATTTAATGTGTATGTGCTTCGTGGTGCGATCCGATGGTTTCAGACCGTCTTTTTGGTCAAACTGGAAAATACCTATGAATCCACCCTTTCCTATGTTTTGCATGGGAAAAAGCCTTATTTGGTGTTTTCAGGCACCTTTGGTTTGTTGATTCTTTCCTTGGTTCTTTTGGGAATTAGATCACCCAAGATCCTCTTTTTTCCTGACAACCAGCCTCAACTGGTCAATGTATTCGTGGAGTTTCCCATAGGAACGGATATCGAATCGACCAATGACTTTGTGGATAAAATGGAAGATGAAATGATGGTGGCTTTGGAGCCATACAATGACATTATTGAATCGGTCATTTCTCAAATTGGAGAAGGAACAGGCGATCCTTCAGAAGGACCAAGTCAGCAAGCAACTCCGCATAAAGCCAAGATTACGATTGGGTTTGTGGATTACATTGACCGTCAGGGAATTGATACCAACGGTGCCATGGAGGTGATCCGGGAATTGGTGGAGAAGTACCCTGGAGTATTGATCACGGTGGACAAGCAAAGAAACGGTCCTCCGGTAGGAAAAGCAGTGAATATCGAATTTGTAGGGGAAAACTACGAGGAGTTGATCGCGTATGTAGAAAAAACCAAAGAGTACCTCGAATCCAATACTATTCCCGGTTTGGAAGAATTGAAAACGGACCTTTCTACAGGTAGCCCAGAATTGATCGTGCAGGTAGATCGTGAAAAGGCCAGAAGATTTGGTTTGTCTACTTCGACTATTGCTACTGAGCTTCGTACCTCCCTCTTTGGATTGGAGGTCTCCAAATTCAAAGAAGGAGAGGATGACTATCCGATTCAGCTACGCCTAGACGAAGAATACCGCTACGACATCAATACGTTGGTCAATAAGAAAATTGGATTCCGGGACAAGTTTGGGGATAAGCGGGAAGTGCCAATCTCTGCCGTGGCCGATTTCAAATACAGTTCAACGTATGGTTCTGTAAAAAGAAAAGACCTGGAGAAGGCGATTACCATGTTCTCCAACGTGCTGGATGGATATAATCCCACGGAAATCAATTCTCAGATTAAAGTTTTGATGGAGAATTTTGAAGTGCCTGATGGAATCACAGTGAAATTCACAGGGGAACAGGAAGAACAGGCCAAATCCCAGGCGTTTCTACTGAGAGCCTTGGCTATTGCTGTCTCTTTGATTTTCCTCATCATCGTAGCTCAGTTCAATTCGGTCATCAGTCCATTCATTATCATGACCTCGGTATTGTTCAGTACGATTGGGGTTTTCCTCGGCTTGGTTATTTTCAATATGGACTTTGTGGTGATCATGACCGGAATCGGGATTATTTCCCTCGCCGGGGTAGTGGTAAATAATGCCATCGTATTGATCGACTACACCAATCTGGTCCGAAGCCGGAAAAGGGAAGAAAAAGGAATTCAACCCGGGGAATTCCTGGACTACGAGGACCTCTTGGGAAGCATCATCGAGTCGGGAAAAACCCGTCTCCGTCCTGTATTGCTGACTGCTATTACCACTGTATTGGGTTTGATTCCCTTGGCTATCGGGATGAACATCAATTTCAGTACCCTTTTAAGTGATTTTGACCCCCAATTCTACGTGGGAGGTGACAACGCAGCCTTCTGGGGACCCATGGCTTGGACAGTAATATTTGGGTTAACCTTTGCTACCCTCATTACGTTAGTGATCGTACCAGTCATGTATTTGCTGGCAGACAAACTCGCAATGAGGCTGCGCAAAATCAAATCATGATTGATTAAGGTTGGTGGTTTTTTTTGATAAAACCTCCGGAATGATGTTCCGGGGGTTTTTGCTTTTTAAAGCTTTCGTTAGGTATGGATTTTGTATTTTTAAGTTCCCAAATAGAACATTGAGCGATGCAAGAAATGAAATGGTACGTGATGTATACTGCATCACGGTCAGAAAAGAAAGTGGCAGATCGGTTAAGAGAGCGTGGCTGGGAAGTGTATCTGCCTATTGTAGAGGAGCTTCGCCAATGGTCTGACCGGAAAAAGAAGGTACAGCGGGCACTTTTTAACGGGTATGTCTTCGTAAAAACCTCAAGAAACCAGCTTTGGGAATGCCTTCAGGTCCCAGGAGCGGTAAAGTTTGTTCACTTTTCGGGTCAGCATGCCACTGTCAGGGAGGAGGAAATCGAACTGATCCAGCGTGTAGTCACCACCGGAGTAGCCGTAGAAACGGACGGTTCGGAGATCGAGCCGGGAGAGAAAGTCAAAGTCATGGGCGGCCCGCTTCAGGATATGGTAGGGGAGTGCATAGAGAAAGGCAACAAGGACTATTTTATGATCCGAATCCCGGGAATTTATCAAAATATGCTGATCAGCATTCCCCGCAAATTTCTCCAAGTCATCGAATCACAGAAAGTTTAATGGATTGATTAATCCTGACTTCTGGGGACGAAGTATCTTCTGAATACAATTTGTGCCTGGAACAGGTGGTCTCCGAAGCGATTGAACCCCACATTTCCATCCAGATTGTCCGAAAAAGTCCAAAGCATGGTGCCTTCGCCGGCAATATCAGAGTAGGGACCGATTCGGTAGCTCAAGCCTGCCCGTACAGGGACATAGCCTGTAGTGATATTGCTGGAAATAGGAGTTTCTTCTGGGCTGAATGACTTGGTTTGCTTGGTATTAACTTGCATGATTCCCAATCCCACTCCTCCGTAAAGGTTGAATTTGGTTCGGTGCATGTGATTGGAAAAGGGGATCAGATAAAAGCTGGGCATTATGTCAAAAAAGTAGGCTGGCCCTTTGGCGGTGTAGGAAGCATTGGAAAAAAACCAAGCGTCGGTTGCCGCCGTGCTGGGATTTCCGCCACTGCTGATCCATTGGATGCCTGCAGTAGTTCTCAACTCTATGTTTTGCGCCATTTTTTTGGTCAAAGCCACTGATATAGCAGGTTTGATGGCAAAATTGAAACTTCGGTATTGTCCTCCATTGTCCAGATAGGCAAAAGATGGACCTATCCCTAATGTCAAAATGTTGTCTCTGGATATCCTTTCCTTGTAAAAGCTTTGTGCAGATACCCAGCTCGAAGTACCGAGCATAAAAATGAAAATGATCAAACGGGGAATAGAGAACATAAAGTAATAGACTGCAAATGCGGTGGTTTTGATTTTGGCTCAGTTTCAACAAATGTGCCAAAGCGGGTTTTTTCAGCTGGATGAAAAACTATTCTCCATCAAAGGCTTTTTGAATTTCAACTTCTGTGGTGCGTAGTTTTTCCCTGCAAAACTTCACCAAGGCTGCCGCTTCTTTGACTAAGTCTGACAATTCATCGACGGTTTTATTGCCTTCCTCCAGTTGGGAAAGGATCAACTCCAGTCGCTGCATGGCTTGGGTATAGCTGGTTTCACTCATTTTTATCTACTATTTCGGTGATGTTACTTTTTATCTTTTGCTGAAAGGAGTAAGTAATCAATTCCGCTCCGATATCAGGGGGCTGGAGATGGACCGGCTTTCCATTTGACTCTGAACGGGTGTAGCCTCGTTTTAGTATGGCTTGAGGGTCGAGTTGACGAAGCTGAAGTTCAATTTTAGTCAAGTTTTCGTTTTGGGACTGCAGAAAGGAACCGGTGGCCTTTTTCAGGCTTTTTTCCAGATTTTCCAAAGCGATTGATTGAATTTTGCTCAGGTTTTTTCCTGCTTGGATAATCCGGTTATTTACCGTATTGACCTTTTGAGACTCCAAGTTCAGTCGATTTCCCGCCAATGACTTGGTTCGTAGACTATACTGATGGATTTTATTTTCCTCTTCTCTCAAGGTATTCCGGGTAGCCCGATCCAGTCGCTGAAGCATCAATCCCAGATTTTCCTCAAATTCCCTGAAGCCGGCAAGCAGAAACTCGGCCACTGCTGTGGGCGTCTTCAGGCGGGTATGGGCGACCAAGTCGGCGACTGTCTCATCCCGTTCATGCCCGATGCCGGTAAAAACAGGCAAAGGAAAATTGGCGATTTCCACTGCCAATCGATACTCATCGAAGCAATCCAAGTCCAGCTGGGATCCTCCTCCCCGAATGATTATCACTGCATCCGGATTCAGGCTGTCTGATTCGTCTTTGATTCGCTTTAAGGCTTGAATCAAGCCATTTACTGCTTCATTGCCCTGCATTTGAGAGGGGAAAAGACGATGGTAAATGTGATATCCGTAAGTGTTGTTCTGGATCTGATTGATAAAATCTCCGTATCCAGCCGCGCTTGGACTGGAAATGATTGCAATTTTTTGCACAACTGCCGGCAATTCAAATCTCCCATTGAGTCTGAGTAAGCCTTCCCGGGTCAGCCGGTCGATAGTTTCCTGTCTCAGTCTTGCTCTTTCTCCTAAAGAAAAAGAAGGATCGATGTCTTTCACATTGATGCTCAGTCCGTATACCTGATGGTAGGTCACCGTCACCTGAGCGAGGACTTTCATTCCGTTTTTCAGAGAAGTGCCCGTGACCGATTCAAATTTAGCCGCGACAGACCGATAGGTAAACTGCCAGAGATTGGCCCGGATTTTTGCCAGGATCTGATTGCCCTGTTTTTCAACCAATTCAAAATAAACGTGCCCTTGAGGTGCCTGCCTGAAGTCTGCCAGCTCTCCAACGACCCAATACAGGGGCTCCAAAGAAGATTCCAGGATATACCGGATCTGCTCAGTCAGTTGAGAAACAGAGAGATGGCTCATTTCAACTTATTTTGGAAATGCTTTTTTGATCCGATTGCTAAGTTCTAGACTCGCTCTCAGCATAGGCAATCTCACCTGATCGCTCTGGATGATGCCCTGATGCAAGAGTAGATTTTTGATCCCGACGGGATTGCCTTCCTGATACATCAGGCCGTTTATTTTCAAGAGAGAGAAGGCGGCTTTTAGTGCCTCTTCTTCATTTCCATGCGTCAGTAGCTTGAAGGTCTGAGGCAAAGCATTGGCCAAAACAGAAATCACCCCGCTTCCTCCTATACTTTGAATTGCCTTGGTGAGCAGGTCATCTCCGGAAAGAAGAAGAAAGTCCTTAGGCATTTGAGAAGCGATTTGCATGCATTGCTCGAGATTACCGCTTGCCTCCTTCATCCCAATGATGTTGGGATGGTGGGAAAGGGCCAAGGTGGTCTCTGCGCTCATGTTGGACATGGTTCTGCCCGGAATATTATACAGCATGACCGGGACAGGAGAAGCATTGGCAATGGCCGTGTAGTGGGCAATGATCCCTTCTTGAGTAGGTTTGTTGTAGTAGGGATTGACGGAAAGTAAGCCGGCTACCCCATAAAAATCCGTGTTGTCGATTTCGTTGACCACAGCATGGGTATTATTTCCTCCTATACCCAGCATTACGGGCACTCTTCCTTGATTGTAGCTGAGAGAGGCCTTCAGGACTTCCTTTTTTTCGGAGGAGGTTAAAGTAGCAGCCTCACCTGTAGTACCCAACACAACCAAGTAGTCCACTCCACCTTCTACCACATGGTCTATCAGCTTTTTAAGGCTATCGAAGTCAATCGAATAATCGTCTAAGAATGGAGTGACCAAGGCCACTCCGGTACCTTTAAATGCGTTCATGGGTAATTTTTGATTTGGAGGACAAAGATAAGGGTAAGGATTGTCTTTGACAGTCCACGAGTGTAAAAAGTCCCTTCTCTGTAGACAGAACTTGCTGACAAAATCACCGATTTGGTCCGGAATCGGTGCTTAGATACGGGTGACCATGACTTTATCTATGCGTTGGCCATCTTTGTCCACTACCTCCAATTTCAAATTTTGAAACAAAACAAAGTCTCCGACATCCGGGATGGATTGGCTTCTGTGGAGGATCAGACCAGCAACAGTAGTGAAATTCTGAACCTTTATAGGGTATTCCAGGCCGAAATACTTTAAGAAATCAATCATGGAATACTGCCCGTCAACAAGCCAGCTGTTTTCATCCCGAGGTACGATCTGATATTCGAATTGATCCTGTTCGGTCGAATCTCCTACCAGCGCATCGACCACGTCGTCCATCGTGATGATGCCTACCGTGGTGCCATACTCATCTATCACAATACCATAATGAAGCCCTTTTGCTTTGAAATGCTCCATAGCTTGATAAGCAAACATGCTTTCATTGAGAAAAAGTGGTTTTTTTGCTACTCTTCTCAAGTCGAAGGCTTCATCTTCCAAAATATCAAAGAGGTCTTTTACAAGAACAAGACCTACAATATCATCCAAGTTGCCATCGACGCAAAGAGGATAGGCAGAGTGCTTTTCCTTCCTGATTTTTGCACGGATACTAGATTCGGAGTCATTCAGATTGAAATACACTATTTCACTTCTGTGTGTAAAAAGGGTATTGACTCTTCGATCTCCCAGCTCAAACACCCGCTCCACAATATCCTGTTCGATATCCATGATTTCCCCTCCCTCGGCACTTTCTTTAATAAGGGCTTTGAGCTCCTCTTCTGAAATTTTGCTGTCTGTTTTATTCTTGATGCCGAGAATTTGGAGTAAAAGGTCATTTGAAAAAGTCAACAGCCAAACAAAAGGACTGGTGAACTTTGACAGAATGTTCATCGGCTTTGCCAGAAACATGGCAATGGGCTCTGGAAATGTCATCCCTATCCGCTTGGGAAGTAGCTCTCCCAAGACTATAGAAAGATAGGTGATCAAAATAACCACTAGAGCTACCGCAAGCGTATTGGCATAGGGCTGTAAAAAAGGAACTGAAGAAATCAGATTAACTGCATCATCGGTCAGATTTTCGCCGCTGAAAACCCCCAACAATACACCGATCAAAGTGATGCCGATCTGAACCGTGGAAAGAAACCGGTTGGGGTTTTCCAAAAGTTCCAAGGCAGCTTTTGCCCCGGTCTTTCCTTGTTTTTTTAGGCTTTCAAGTTTGAATTTTCTGGAAGAAACCAGGGATAACTCTGACATCGCAAAAACCCCATTAAGCAATACGAGAAGAAGAATAACCAGAATTTCCAAAATGAAAGGGGTTTAATTTTGTCCCAAAAATAGACGATTCCTTGGTCAATATTTGGAATAAAAAAAGAAGAGTTTTCTGACCTGTGAATTTATTTCCAACTGGAGACTTTCACCTCCTTTTGATTGCCCATGGATACCTCCTCCCTTGCTTGCTTTTTTATGAAGAATAGGTGCAGCAGCCTGTTTTTTTTCCGGACTTTTCCTGATGTTTTGGGGTCAGGCAATCCTCGTTACCCTTCCAGGCAATGTGAAGGAGCCGGCTCCAGAGGATCAATAGGAAACTTTTTCTTTTTGGTGCTCTGTGTTTTTTGGTTGCTAGCTTTCCACCATCCTCATAAACTCCTCCTCCGAAATCAAAGGGATTCCCAGTTTTTGGGCTTTTTCTTTTTTGCTGGGGCCCATTTCTTCCCCCTCGATGATGAAATCGAGGTTTTTGGAGACTGAGGAGAGGTATTGCCCTCCATGGGCCTGCACAAAGTCCACGATCTCGTCCCGCTTGAAGTTTTGAAGCTTGCCCGAAGCCAAAATCCGCTTCCCTGCCAGGGCATTTCCAAGTACTTTCTCCTCCCGCTGTTCGATCTCGAAATTCAGTCCATTGGCTTTCAGTCTGGAGATATGGTCCAAGTTTTCCTGCTGCGCAAAAAACTCCCGGATACTGTGCACCAGAGTTTCCCCTACACCATTGATCTCCAGTAGCTGCTCGTCACTTGCATCCTGCAATTTTTCAATACTTCCAAAATGCCTAGCTAAAAGCACGGCCGTATTTTCCCCGATATTGCGGATACCTAAGGCAAAAAGCACTTTTTCAAAAGGCTGTTCCCTGGACTTGAAAATTCCTTCCATCATATTGGAAATGACGCCTTCCTGAAAGGTGTTGGCTTTGAGTTTTTTGATCCGCTCCAGAATTTCTGAAGGCAAATCCAAGTCTAGTTCCAGCAGAATCATATGCACGGTACCGTGCTTTTTGCTGGCCTCCAAAATCTGCTCGAAGGAAACTCTTCTGCCAAGAAAAATCTCCAAAACCACCGCCACCGGCACGTAGTCTTCTACTTTCATCAGTTCGGCATGCTGATCCAGATTCTGCAAGAGGTAGTCGATCATCCCCACGTTGGAGGGGACTTTTTTCTTCCAAGCCCTAATCTGACCTTGGAATGCTCTAAGTTGCTCCCTAAGGGTCAAGTGGGCTGTTTCAGCCAGAAAATCCTGAATCTGCTTGAAAGAAATGCCTTCTGTCAGGGAAAAGAGGGCCTTTTCCAAAGAAATATAAAGCAGTCCGGTGGCCTCCCGTTCGTACTGGTCCTGGCTCATTTCCAATCCGAGCAGCTCATTTTGCTTTTGGTCCAAATCGTAGATATCCGCATAGCTTCGGATAAAACCCTGATCAATCAGGGCGCGGATTCGCTCGGTCCCCATGGAGTCGATATCCATGGCCCTTTTGCTGACAAAGTGCTCGATTTTGCCGAGTACCTGGGGAGGGCAAGTCTGGGAATTGGGGCAATAATGCTTGGCTTCTCCTTCTTTTCTGATCAATTCAGTGCCACATTCAGGACAATGCTCGATGTAGTGGATAGGAGGTGCTCCGGGCTTTCTTCTTGAGGTATTTACACCTGTGATTTTTGGGATGATTTCTCCTCCCTTTTCTACAAAAACAAAGTCCCGTTCGTGAATATCCAGTCGGAGAATTTCGTTGGCATTGTGAAGGGAAGCCCGCTTGACTGTGGTGCCGGCTAGCTGCACCGGTGCCAGATTGGCTACGGGAGTGATTGCGCCGGTCCGACCTACTTGATAGGTGATGGAGAGTAATTCTGTCTCCGCACTTTCGGCTTTGTATTTATAGGCAATTGCCCATCTTGGATTTTTGGCAGTGAATCCCAATTCCTCCCGTTGCTCGTAGTCGTTGATTTTCAGCACCACCCCATCGGTATCGAGGGGAAGGGAAAACCTGCGGTCACGCCACTCTTCGATATAGTCCAGGACTTGTTCGATATCTTTTGCCTTTTTGTAGGTGGGGGAGACATTGAATCCCCAACTTTCGATTAAATGGATCGCTTCGTCATGTCCCGAAACTCCGATATTTTCTCCCAAAAGCTGATAGAAATAGCAATTCAACCTGCGCTTGGCTACCACTCCGCTATCCTGCATTTTGAGTGTTCCCGAAGCTGCATTTCGGGGATTGGCCAGCAAGGCTTCTCCTTTGGCTTCCCGCTCGGCATTGATTTTTTCAAATTCCTTGAGAGGTAAAAAAATCTCTCCCCGTACTTCGAATTTGGCAGGGACATTTGCCGCTTTGATCGAGAGAGGGATGTTTCGGATGGTTCTCACATTGGCGGTCACATCATCACCTTTGGTGCCATCTCCACGGGTCACTGCTCTGACAAGGGTTCCGTTTTCATAGACCAAGGAAATGGCCACTCCATCAAACTTCATTTCGCAGAAATATTCGTAATTCCTGTGTCCCAAGCCTTTTGCCACCCGTTCGTCAAAGGCTTGAAGTTCTTCAATCGAGTAGCTGTTTCCCAGAGAAAGCATTTTGTATTCATGCTCCACGGTCTGGAATTCCTTGGTAATCGTACCTCCAACCCGCTGACTGGGACTATCCGACTTCAATAGATCCGGAAATTGGGTTTCCAGACGGACGAGTTCAGCCAGAAGTTGGTCGAATTCATAATCAGTGATTTCGATCCGGCTTTCCTGGTAGTACAGGTGATTGTGGTGGTTGATTTCTTGGGCGAGTTGGGCAATACGAAGTGCAGCTTCCGCGTGAGTCATAGGTAAAAACTTAATCAGAGTAAAAGTAAGAGGAATGGGGGAAGTAGGGAAGTTGGAAGGGGGGAAAGTTGTAAAGTTGGAAAGTGGAAAAGTTGTAAGGTTGCAAAGTATGGGGACCGGAGACGGAAGACAGAGGGATCAGGAGACCGAGGAGTAGAGAGGAGAGACTGGAGTTTAAAGTAGGGAAATAAAGGTTGAGGATCCTTTTGACGGCGTAAATCGTAATTCGTACTTCGTAAATAAAATTGTCGTAATTCGCACTCCGAGGCTAAGTGAAGTCAAAGGATTGAAATTCTTAAAATTTAGGAAATGAGTAAAAAAAGTTCGGTTGAGGGTAAAATTTTGGATGCGGCCTATCACCTTTTTTTGCAGAAAGGCTATCGGCATACCACCATGGATGATATAGCTGCAGAATTGGGCATGAGCAAAAAAACCCTCTACAAGTATTATGACGGTAAATTGGAGTTGCTATCCGCTTCTTTTGAAATCCTGAAAACCAAGCTAACAGCCAAAGTTGAGGCCATTCTTGACAATCGGTACATTTCCTTTCCTCTCAAACTAAAGTCCTCCCTTACCGTGGTCGCTACCCATTTGGCACCGATCAATCCGGAGTTGTTTGAAGACTTGAGAGAGTTTGCTCCGGAGATTTGGGAAGACTTGACTTCCTATATTAATGAGTCCGCTTACCTACGCTTTGCCAAGCTTATCGAACAGGGAATCGCCCAAGGTCTGGTCAACCCAAGGATCAATATCAGCTTGGTGGTTTTGCTCTATGCTGCGGCCGTACAGAGTCTTTTGGATCCCAAATTTTACTCCCAATTTCCGGATGACATGCAAAAAGGAATCAAAATTCCTCCTTCGGATATCTATGATCAGGCCATCAGCATCATCTACAACGGGATTTTGACGGAAGAAGCCCGAAGTGAATTTCAAAATGCCTAAAGGCTCCTTCACCTGATTTTCCTATCTTTGGCCTCGATTTTAGAAGGCTTAACATAGTCCACTCCGGTCTTCAGTCTTCTAGCTTCCATCTATTTCACCCATGAGCAATAAACAATTCAAACGATACACCATCACCTCGGCTTTGCCCTATGCCAATGGACCTTTGCATATTGGTCACTTGGCCGGTTGCTATGTGCCTTCGGATATCTATGTGCGCTATTTGCGTTCCCAAGGTCGGGATGTAGCCTACATCTGCGGTTCGGATGAGCACGGGGTGGCCATCACCATCAAGGCCCAAAAGGAAGGTAAAACTCCTCAGGAAGTGGTAGACCACTACCATGGGATGATGAAAAAGGCCTTCCAGGACTTCGGAATCAGCTTCGATCATTATTCCCGCACTTCTGCCCAAGTCCACCACGAGACCTCTCAGGAATTTTTCATGGATTTGTACCAAAAAGGGGAATTTCTCGAGCAGACCACCGAGCAATACTATGACGAGGAAGCCAAGCAGTTTTTGGCAGATCGATACATAGAGGGTACTTGTCCCAAGTGCGGTAATGAACACGCCTATGGAGATCAGTGTGAAAGGTGCGGAACTTCCCTTTCTCCCACCGAGCTGATTAATCCACGCTCCAAACTCAGCGGAAGAACTCCGGTCCTGAAAGAAACCAAACATTGGTTTTTGGACTTGGCGAGATATCAGAGTTTCCTGAAGAAATGGATTCTCGAAGAGCACGGAGAAGATTGGAAAAACAATGTCTTAGGCCAATGCAGATCCTGGCTGGAAGCAGGAGATGGCCTTCAGGCCCGCTCCATGACCCGTGATTTGGACTGGGGGATCAAAGTGCCTCTGCAGGATGCTGTAGGAAAAGTGCTTTATGTATGGTTTGATGCGCCGATCGGCTACATTTCTTCTACCAAAGAATGGGCAGCTGAGAAAGGAATCGATTGGGAACCCTACTGGAAAGATAAGGATACCAAGCTGGTGCACTTTATCGGTAAGGACAACATCGTCTTTCACTGTATTATTTTCCCGGCGATTTTGAAGACGCACGGAGGCTATGTGCTGCCGGATAATGTGCCGGCCAATGAGTTTTTGAATTTGGAGGGGGACAAAATCTCCACCTCCCGGAATTGGGCAATATGGCTGCATGAGTATCTGGAAGAGTTTCCGGGCAAGCAGGATGTCCTTCGGTACGTTTTGACCGCCAATGCCCCTGAGACCAAGGACAATGACTTCACTTGGAAGGATTTTCAGGGAAGAAACAATAGCGAGCTGGTTGCCATATATGGCAACTTTGTGAATCGGGCCGTGGTCCTGAACCAGAAATTTTTCCAGGGAATCGTACCTGTCCGGGGTGAACTGAGAGGAATCGATCAGGAAGTGCTGAAGGAATTGGCGGAGTTTCCTGCCAAAATCGAAGCATCCATCGAGCGATACCGGTTCCGGGAAGCCTTGAGTTTGGTGATGGATTTGGCTCGAATGGGGAACAAGTACCTTGCGGATACCGAGCCTTGGAAGGAAATCAAAACCGACGAACCCCGAACCCAAACTATCCTGAACATTGCGCTGAATATCGCCGCTAACTTGGCGATTGTGTCTGAGCCTTTTCTTCCGTTTACGGCCAAAAAGCTGTTTGACCTTTTTGGAATAGAAAAAGGAAATTGGGCTGAGGCCGGCAATGGAGAATTGATCCGAGCCAACCGTGCCTTGGGTCCCATGGGCCTTTTATTTGAAAAGATCGAAGACGAGACTGTAGAAAAACAAGTTCAAAAACTGCTAGACGCCAAAAAGATGAATGAAGCTGCCAATGCCCCAGTGACTCCAATGAAGGAGATAATTTCTTACGATGATTTTGCCAAGTTGGACATGAGAGTTGTCACCGTTTTGGAAGCCGAGCCCATGCCCAAATCCAAAAAACTCCTGAAACTAAAAGTAGATACCGGATTGGGTCATAGAACCGTTTTGAGCGGAGTAGCGGAGCATTTTGCACCGGAGTTTCTGGTAGGTAAACAGGTGACCATGTTGATCAACTTGGCTCCCAGAAAAATGATGGGCATCGACTCTGAGGGGATGATCCTGATGGCCGAGGATAAAGACGGAAAACTGAAGCTGCTGGTGCCACACGAGGAAACAGCGAGTGGATCGACGATTTCTTGAGAATCAAGATTTAAGTATCTAGTATCAAGTGACTAGAAGCGAGAGACAAGAGCCAAGAATCAAGAGGCTATTAAATGAGGAAAGCCATTGGAAACCTGCCAATGGCTTTCTTTTTTGCCGGAATTCTAAAATCTAATGTCTTGCGTCTAATGTCTAACGTCTCGTTTTTTAAAATCAATGCAGCGGCCTTTTCTTAATCATTCCCCCCTTGGTATCCTTGATTGGATATTGAATCACAAAAGCTTTGGGGTCTATTTTTTCGATTTCGGTCAATACCCGGGTTACTTCCAGCCGGGTGACCACACAGAATAGCACGTTTCGATCCGGATTTTTGGCCTTTTCTCCAAATCCCCCGTCAGCCTTGAAAGCCGTCACTCCACGTCCTAAGTCATAGGTAATTTTTGCCTTGATGTCCTCATTGTATTCGGAGATAATCATCACCCCGATGTACTCTTCCACACCATTGATCAGAAAATCCACGGTACGGGAAGCTGAGAAATAAGTCAGCATAGAGTACATCGCTGTCTCGAGGTTGACCAAGATGGCTGCGACGATAAAGAGGCAGACATTGAAAACCGTAATAAAGTCCCCGACTGTCAGACTGGATTTTCTCGAAACCTGAATAGCCAAAACCTCTGTCCCGTCTATCACCGCACCACCCCGGATGGCAAAACCAATCCCACTCCCCAAAAAGAATCCTCCAAAAACGGCTATCAGTAGCTTATCTGAAGTAATCATGGGCAGTTCGATATAATGCACCAAAAGTGCCAAGGCAAAAATGGCTAAGGTACTTTTTATCGCAAACCGAAGGTTAAGTTGTTTATAGCCAAGGTAAATAAATGGCAAGTTGACCAAAACAATAAGAGGAGAAAGATCCAATGGCGTAACGATTTCCAGCAAAAGGGACATTCCCATCGCTCCTCCGTCAAAAAAATTATTGGGAAGGAGAAAGCCTTTCAATCCGATGCTCGCCATGACCACGCCGATCCCAATAAAGAGTGTGTCTTTCACCTTTCTCCAAAGGGTCACTTTCTGTGCCCAAGCTGTATTTCCTAAAGCAATGATTCTTTTTGGCATAGTTAAAGGTAGATCAAAGAGATGGCTTTAGCCAAGTATGAGGAAGTGTAGGATTTTTTTTGGAATATAGATTCTAAAACGTCCTGAATTCTTTTTCGCTCAATGTTACTGAAGAAATGAAAACAAAATGCCTGAACTGGTGCTAAATCCTCCAAAAAACTCAGAGTTTTTTGAAAAAATTTGATTTTCGGGTTTCTTTTTTAACTTAAGGTAAATTTTTAATGGCATGAAAACAGAAGGATATCAAAGCGGAGAGCATTACGATGAAATGTTTGACTCCTCAGGTCAAATCAGGGAGCATTATCAGGAATTCCAACAGTTTCTGAACAAAACCTCATCCAAAAAGATGCATCAGCTTCAGTTTTCGGCAAATAAGACCCAAAAAGCCATGGGTATGACTTTTAATGTCTACCATGACAATCAGGGATTGGAGAAGATTCTCCATTTGGATATCATTCCTCGGATCATTCCCAATTCTGAATGGAGAAAACTGGAGGCAGGGCTCAAGCAGCGGGTTCATGCCTTGAATCTGTTCCTTCAGGACGTGTACAATGAGCAAAAAATCCTGAAAGACGGAGTAGTGCCTTCGGATTTGATTTTGGGGTCCAAAGATTACCTCAAGCCCTGCATCGGGCTGACTCCGCCCAAAGGGATTTGGTGCCATATCACGGGGACGGACTTGGTCAAAGACAAGGATGGAGAATATTGCATTCTGGAGGACAATCTCCGCTGTCCCTCAGGAGTATCCTATATGCTGGAAAGCCGAGAAATCATCAAACGGGCCTACCCGCAACTCTTCAATGATGAGGGAGTGATGCCCGTGTCCAACTATCCCACCAAGCTGCTGCGCATGCTTCAATTCCTCTCGGACAAACCCAAGCCCGTGGTCGGGGTTTTGACACCGGGTATTTACAATTCGGCCTATTTTGAGCATTCCTACCTTGCTCTTCAGATGGGTGTGGAGCTGGTCAATGGGGTGGACCTGCTTGTCAAAGACAAGAAGGTTTACATGCAGACCACCAAAGGTTTACAACAGATTGATGTGATTTACAGAAGAATTGACGACTCATTCATGGATCCCCTGACCTTCAATCCTGAATCCATGCTGGGTATTCCGGGAATATTTGAGGCTTATAAAGCCGGGAATATAGCCATGGCCAATGCTCCGGGCACCGGTGTGGCGGACGATAAGGCTGTCTATGCCTACGTCCCCCGAATCATCAAATACTACCTCGATGAAGAGCCCATTCTGAACAATGTCCCTACCTATCTGTGCCGGGAGGAGAAAGACCGAAAATACGTCCTAGAAAATATCGAAAGCCTAGTGGTCAAAGAAACCAATGCTGCCGGAGGCTACGGTATGCTCATCGGTCCCAAAGCGACCAAAGAAGAACACGAAAAATTCAGGGAATTGATTCGTAACAATCCCAAACATTACATCGCACAGCCTACGCTTTCCCTCTCTACAGTTCCATGCCTCACGGAAGAAGGGATAGAAGGCCGGCATGTGGATCTTAGGCCCTATATTTTATATGGGGAAGAGATAGAGGTAATCCCCGGGGCACTGACCCGAGTTGCTCTCAAAAAAGGTTCTCTCGTGGTCAATAGTTCGCAGGGTGGAGGAAGTAAGGATACTTGGGTTTTGTACAAATAACAGAGAAAAAATATGTTAAGCCGCGTAGCAAGCCATATTTACTGGCTGGGAAGATATCTTGAAAGGGCAGAAAACTATGCCCGATTTATTGATGTGAATTTCAATCTGATGCAGGACCTGCCCATGGACCTGAAGGAGCAGTGGCAGCCTTTGGTAGCTGCCACAGGAGATTTGGATGTGTATGTGTCCAAGCATAAGGACTTTGAACGCCATCAGGTGATGTATTTCCTTGCCTTTGATCCGGACAATCCCAATTCCATGTTTTCTGCAGTGACCAAGGCGAGGGAAAATGCCCGCATCATTCGGGAAAATCTAAGTAAGGAGACATGGGAAAAAGCTAACGAGCTCTATTACATGCTTCAGACTGGTCTGGAAAAAAAGGTGTGGAAGAAAGAGGATCCCCGGCAGTTTTTCGAGATGGTGAAAAATCAGATTCTATTGCTCTACGGATTGGCTGATGCCACGGTGGCAAGGACAGAAGGCTGGTATTTCCGGCAGCTGGGGCAGATGCTGGAGCGGGCCGACAAGACTTCCCGGATTTTGGATGTCAAATACCATATTCTTCTGCCTTCTCCCAATGAGGTAGGTACTCCGCTGGATTTTCTCCATTGGACAGCCTTGCTGAAGTCCGTCACCGGATTTAATACCTACCGAAGATTGTATGGAAATATTGATCCATCCGGAGTGGTTGAGTTTCTCGTGCTGAACAAATACTTCCCCAGGTCGATTTATTATTGCCTGAAGGAAGCCGAGCGGTTTTTGCATTGTATCTCGGACAATACTGGGGATGGATTCAAAAACTCAGCGGAGAAAGCCATCGGAGAGATGAAGTCCCGTCTGGAATACTCAGAGGTCGATGATATAATTTCTGTGGGACTTCATGAATATTTGGATGGACTCCAATTAAAAATTAACCATATTTCGGATCTCATCTCAGAAAATTTCTTTCAGCTGAAAGTGAATTTCACCGAAAACCCCTGATCATACGGATGACCTTTTGTCTAGGAATAAAAACCAAACATGGCCTCGTAGGCCTTTCGGATACCCGGATTACTTCCGGCAGTGAGACTACTACCTCCAAAAAAGTCTATACGGTCAATAAGCGCAAGCACTCCTTTTTCATCATGACTTCAGGGCTGCGCTCAGTGCGGGACAAGGCCATCACCTACTTCTCTGAAGTGATCGCCCATCAGGATGATTCCTTTTCAAAGTTGTATCAGGCGGTCAATGAGTTTGGCAATCAGGTGAAAATAGTTGCCAAAGAAGATAAGGCCAATCTCGAAGAGTCAGGGCTTCAGTTTAACCTGTTTTCCATCATCGGAGGGCAGTTGGAAGATGATCCCGAGCCCAAGCTATATTTGCTTTATCCTCAAGGCAACTGGATCGAAATCCGTAAGGGGACCCCTTTTGTAATCATCGGAAATACAGGTTTTGGACATCCGGTGCTCAAGCGCTCCTTTCATTTTGAGGACTCTTTGGACTATGCCTTGAAATGTGCCTTCCTTGCCTTCGATGCTACCCGGATTTCAGCCAACGATGTGGACTTCCCGATCGATACGGTGGTTCTTAAAAATGACGAGTATTTCACCAAAGAAAGAAGATTTGAACAGCGGGAATTAGAGCATATCTCTGCATTCTGGAACAACCGACTCAAAAAAGCTATAGAAGAATTGCCTTCTCAGGTGCTTAGCAGTGCATTTGAGGATTTCGAACAAATCCTGGAAAATACCTGATCATGCTGATTCAGGTTTGGCATCATACCCGATACACTTATTCCGCCCCAGTTATTTTGGGGATTCATAAGCTTTATCTTCAGCCCCAGCATCGCCCATATTTCCGTATTGAGCACCAGAAATTTGATGTTTTGCCCACGCCTGATGGACAAAACTTCCGACAGGACTTGGCAGGGAATTGGTATAGCCAATGCTGGTTTTCAGCACAGACCGAGCAGATGGAAATCCATTCGGAGTGGATATTCAAATTGAAGGAATTTAATCCCTTTGGATTTATCTTGGATCGGTCATTCGAAGAGCAAGGTTGGAGCAATCCGCTCTTTCAGTTTTCCTACGAAGAAAAAACCTCTTTTTTGATCCCTTTTCTTTCCACCACGGAGGAATTGCACTTCACCGAATTTCTCAGAGAGGTCAAATCCAAATCCAATGGCTTGATCGATTTTTTGGTAAGGCTGACCCAAAAAATCTATCAAAACTGGACCCATCAAATCCGTGAGGAGGAAGACATTTGGGAAGCTACTTACACCTATGATCTGAAGTCTGGTTCATGTAGGGATCTGGCACTGATGGAAATGGAAATGCTTCGGGAAATGGGCCTGGCTACCCGTTTTGTCAGTGGTTACGCTTTCAATCCTGAACTCGAATCCGGTCATGAACTCCACGGATGGTTGGAAGTCTTTTTGCCTGGGGCAGGGTGGATTGGTTTGGACCCTAGCCTGGGTTTGCTTACCGATCATTACTACATTCCTTTGGCCACACATCCAGATCCGCAGCGGACCTTGCCCGTGCAGGGAACCTTTGCGGGAAATGGAAAATCCCAACTCAAGGCTCGGGTGGATATCAAGCTACTTCATCGCCCCAAGTGATCAGTTGGCTACGACAGCATTTTTCTCCGGCATGGCAAAAAGCTCATCATCCATGGCCTTGTCTACCAAAAACACATCCGCAAAACTCACTTGATAGCGAATCTTCTTCGTAGAATCATTTTCGTATTCATAGCCTGTCATCAATCTCGGAAAAACCAAACCTCCTGCATCCCGGTAGTCCTCGTATTTGAGGGCATTCATGGATGAATTGTTTTTGTCAAAAAAGGTCACCTTGTACAGCACCCAAGCCAAGCGGCCAGTTTCGGGATCAGCCAGCATAAAGTACTTGTCATCCGGACTGTCTCCCACATTGGCTTCGAAGCTCACCTCAAAAGCAGGATAGGAAATTCCGTTTAGCAGTTTGTTTTCGGTCTTTTTTACGGTAACTCCCGGGTCTGTGAATATGTAGGGGATTGAGAAAAAGTAAAAGTACAGGTTGTGGTAGAAGCGCACGGATCGGCCCTGAAAAGCCTGACGATTGGGACTGATCCATACTTTTTCTCCATCATTGCCGATTTGCCAAGTATCTGCGTCAATTCTCACTTTTCTTCCTACCAAATCGATGTAGTGATTTTCCCAAGCCAGATTGGTCTCATGAATCATGGCATAGGAAAAAGCCTTGGCATTGATCCACTTTTCCCATTCTCCATGGGCATCCAATAGCTGCTTAAACTCCTCGGACTGCTCCAAGCGGGGATCGGGCTCGGAGGGTTTGGAGTCACAGGCGATAAGCAGTGACGATAGGCAAAAGAGAAGGAGAATGGAAAGATTATTCATAGGAAAAGGACCAGATTTGGCGCTTAAGGTAAAGACACTTTTTGTTTTTTGCTCACTTGCCTACCGTTCAAAAAAATATTTCCACAATTTTTCCATGGATTAATTCTAAATAAAGATTCATCTCTTTAGATTTGTTCCAAATAAAAATAAACGCTCCATGTGGAAGTCCATCCGGAAGGTTTTCAACGATATTCACCTCTATGCAGGACTGACCTGTGGGCTGATTGTGATTGTAGTTTGTCTCAGTGGTACTATCTATGTGTACAATACCGAAATCCGTGAATTTTTTGATTCGGAGCGCTATTTTGTAGAAGCTGGGGGTTCAAAGCTAAGTTTGGATGAACTTCGAGCTCGGGTGGAAGCAGAATTGAATGCAGAAGTTACTGGGATTCAGGTGTATTCCAGGGAGAATCGAACGGTGCAGATCAGTGCCAAAAAGCAAGGAGAAGAAAGAGCCGTTTCTTACTTCGTGAATCCTTACAATGCTTCTATTTTGGCCGATAATTCCGAAAAGACAGCTACCGAGGAGTTTATGGGCTATGTGTTTTCCCTGCATCGATGGTTGCTTTTGGATCGGGTAGAAAGTCCCATTTTGGAGAGCATGGGCAATCGGGACTTGGGTCGATTCATCAACGGAGTGGCGACTTTACTTTTTCTTTTGGGTGTCTTGACCGGAATCGTGATCTGGTTTCCCCAGAAGGTGAAAAACTGGAAACAGGGGCTCAAAGTCAAGTGGTCAGGCAACTGGAAGCGAGTCAACCATGACTTGCACAATACCTTGGCTTTTTATTCTTTGATCTTCCTTTTTTTGATGGCTGTGACCGGACCCTTCTGGTCTTATCAGTGGTATCGCGAAGGCTGGCAAAAGACATGGGATACCTACCAGGCGCCAAAAAGTAATGAATCCTCCGAAGTCAAAAAGGAAGTTGAGGAGCCGGTTGAAATGGCTGCTTTGGGTACCATCTCTTTGGACGAGGTAGTTTTGGCAGGGAATGCTTCCCTGGACTATAAGGGAAATATTCGAATCAGCCTGCCTGAAAAACCCGTCGATGACATTCAAATCAGCAAATACAGAACGGGTTTCTTTGCACGGTCCGGGGCAGATCAACTGAAGTTGAATCCGGCGAATCTTGAGGTTAAAGAAGCCAACCTTTTTGGGGATTTGCCGGTCCGTCAGCAGATCGGACGCTCGGTAAAAGCCTTGCATACCGGAGAGATTTTTGGTCAGTTTACCAAGTTCTTGTGGTTTTTGGCTTGCTTGGTAGCTACTTCTCTGCCGATCACAGGCACCCTAATTTGGTGGAACAAGCGAAAGAAAAAGACAGCCAAGAAGAAAATAAAAGAGCCAAGAATGGCTGAAGCCGTCTAAGATTCAGACTCTCCAATCGGGGAGTCTTTTTTTTAAGAAAAAATTAAGCCTTCTTTTTTCTTTCCCTCCCCGATAGATAGGATATTGCCTAAGCGATGCGAATCCTAGTAGTAGAAGACGAACCCGGAATATCCAACTTTCTCAAGCAGGGGCTGGAGGAGGAAAGTTTTGCCGTAGATACAGCCGACAATGGAAAGTCGGGCTTGGAATTGGCTCTTTCCGGGGAATATGACCTGCTTCTCCTGGATTGGATGCTTCCAGGAATCAGCGGGATAGAATTGACGCGGATATTCAGAAAGGATTTTCCGGACACCCCGATTATTTTTCTCACTGCCAAAGACACCTTGGATGAGACCATCTTTGGCTTGCAAAGCGGGGCCAATGATTACATCAAAAAACCCTTTCATTTCGAGGAGCTGCTCATGCGAATTCGGGTTCAGCTCCGTGGAAAAAGTCCTTCGGACGAAAAACTCACTCTCGGGCCGATCAGCTTATTTCCCGACAGGCATTTGGTCCTTAGGAATGAAAAGGAAATTCAGCTAACCCAAAAGGAATTTGCTCTTTTGGAATACCTCATTCGCAACAAAAACAAGGTTTGCCGTCGGACCCGAATCATCGAGAGTGTTTGGGATATTCATTTTGAGTACAATACAGGGGTGATCGACGTGTTTATCAATTCTCTTCGAAAGAAGTTGGATATCGCCAAAGAAGAGGATTGGATTCAGACCATCCGTGGAGTGGGATATATGGCCAAGGACGCATGAAAACAGCCTACAAAGAGCGGATTGCCCGCCGGTTGACTTGGGTTACGGCTTTGATCATCTTGGTGGTTTTCGTGTTGATTTATGGGGTAGCCCGACTCACCGTGATCCAAAATATCGACCGGGACCTTCAGCTAGAGACAGAAAAACATCAGGATCAGATTTTTTTGGTCAATGGAGAAATCCGTTTTCTTCACAAAGACGAGTGGGAGGAGATGGAACACAGTCAGATCCAGCTCAATCCGATTTTTATAGAAATCGTGGATCTCGAGGGGAATTCCATGGATCGTTCCCCTAATCTCAGAGAAAATCACTTGAGCTTTTCTCCTGAGAAGTCCCGTAAAAATGAAGCTTGGACTCAAAAGCTGGGGGCACAGGAAGTCCGTCAGCGGCAGATTACACTTTATAATGATGGGAAGCCTGAAGGCTACCTCCTCTTGGCCAAGTCCTTTCAGGATGCCCGGGAGCTCCTGGACAATCTGAGGAATGTGCTGCTCATTTTTTATCCCATGATTTTGGTTTCTCTGTTTCTCACCATGCGCTATCTGGCCGGGAAAAGTATAGAGCCAATCCAGCAGATCATTGCCAAAACCAATCAGATCACTCAAAAAAATCTGAATGAACGGATCTCTGAGCCGGAATTGAATGATGAAATCGGACAACTCACCCGCTCGATCAATGAACTTTTGGGCAGACTGGAACAGTCACTGAAAAGAGAAAAGCAATTCACCTCGGATGCCTCCCATGAGCTGAGAACTCCGCTTTCAGTGCTTCGAGGTACTCTAGAAGTACTGATTAGGAAGTCTAGAACACCGGATGAATATGAGCAAAAAATCAAAACAGCTCTAGGGACCATTGACCGAATGAGTGCGCTGATTGATCAGCTCTTGGCTTTGGCTAGGGTAGAGAGCTCGAAAAACTTAGTGAAAGAGGAGTTGGAATTGATCACTTTTTTGGAGGAATTGGCTGATCAGACTGCCAATGACCAGCAAAGGGAAGTGAGCTTTCAATCCTTGGTAACTGTGCCCATCTATATCAAAGCCAATGAGAAGACCCTCCAAATGATTCTGGACAACCTGCTGCAGAATGCAATCAAATACTCTGAAAAAACCTTCCCTGTGATCCTTCGAACCGGGAAGTCTGAGCAAGGGGCGTTTATTGAAGTGGTCGATTCTGGAAAGGGAATCGATCAGGAGAATCTGGAGCAGATTTTTGATCCTTTTTTCAGAGAAAAGAAGGCTGTGGATGAAGGGATTCCCGGTTCAGGCTTAGGATTGGCTATTGTCAAAAAACTTGCCCAGGAATCAGGAATTCAGCTTTCTGTCCAAAGCAATCCCGGAAGTGGGAGCGTTTTCCGCCTGGACTTTCCCCAATCTTAAGCAAATCTTAAGAATAGCCTAAGACAGTGCTAATGCTGGATATTGACCTTTGGGTAAAATAATCCAGCTCATGCTTGACCGTATTATCCAATGGAGTATCCACAATAAGCTCCTGATTTTCCTTTTTACTGCTTTTTGGATAGGATTTGGGATTTTTTCCCTGTCGAGACTTTCCATCGGTGCGGTCCCTGATGTCACCAACAATCAGGTTCAAGTCATTACTACTTCCAGAAATCTTGCCACGGAGGATGTGGAAAAATACCTGACCTATCCCGTAGAACTGGAAATGGCCAATCTTCCCGGGGTCAAGGAGATTCGTTCGGTATCCAAGTTTGGACTTTCGGTGGTCACCATCGTTTTCGAGGAAGATATGGGGACTTACCTCCCTCGGCAGCTGATATCCGAGCGCTTGATTATGGCTCAGGAGAGGATTCCACAGGGATTTGGGACTCCGTTTATGGGTCCGATTTCTACCGGATTGGGGGAGATTTATCAATATATCATCGACGTCAAGCCTGGCTATGAAGACAGATATTCTATCACTGATTTAAGGACAATTCAAGATTGGGTAGTCCGTAGACAGCTCGCCGGAATCGAAGGCGTGGTGGAGATCAATACTTGGGGAGGATTTCTCAAGCAATACGAAGTAGCCATCAATCCGGAGAGGTTGAAAGCTATGGATATCAATTTGGCAGCTGTCTATGAGGTTTTGGCCAAAAACAATTCTATTGCAGGGGGTAGCTATATCGAAAAGACCAATGAAAGCTTTTTTATCCGGGGAGAAGGGCTAGTTGCCAATCTGGAAGATATCCGGAATATCGTCGTGGAGGTGAGAGGGGGTACGCCTGTTTATATCCGAGATATTGCCCAAGTCGGTTTTGGCCATGCCAATCGCTTCGGGGCAATCACTGCCAACGGACAGGGAGAAAAAGTCCTCGGGCAGGTGATGATGCTCAAAGGGGCAGACGGGAAAAGGACCATAGACCGGGTCAAGGAACGCATTGCCAAAATGGAAAACACTTTGCCGGAAGGGATTGTAATCAACGGCTTTCTGGATCGCTCGGATCTGATCGGAAGGACTACCTTCACTATTGCCGAAAATCTCATTCTCGGGTGTTTGATCGTGGTCTTTGTCGTGGTTTTGCTGTTGGGAAATTTCCGTTCAGGCTTGGTCGTGGCTTCGGTGATTCCCTTGAGCTTACTTTTCGCTTTGTCGATGATGTATATTTTCGGAGTAGATGCCAACCTGATGAGTTTGGGGGCGATAGACTTTGGGATTATCATTGACGGGGCGGTGATTATCGTGGAGTTTATCGCCTATCAGTTTTCCAAATCTTCCTCGGTATTTCAGGGATTATCCAAGGCCGAAAAGCAGGGAGAAAAAGACAAGATCGCTTTTACCGGAGCTTCAAAAATGATGCATTCGGCCATTTTTGGGCAGATTATCATCATTATCGTATTCATTCCTATTCTTTCCCTTTCCGGAGTAGAAGGGAAAATGTTCCGTCCCATGGCTGAGGTTTTTAGCTTCGCCTTGGTTGGAGCGATGATTTTGGGGCTGACCTATGTACCTGTTGTTTCTTCTATTTTTCTTAAATCCGACCCTCCCGGACCAAAAAATATCTCTGTACGATTGATCGGTTTTCTGAATCGAATCTATGAACCTTCCCTTCAATGGGCGATCCGTCATACACGCGTGGTGCTGATTGGAGCAGCGGGGATTTTGACTGGAGCGATTCTTCTTTTTTCTACCATGGGGGCTGAGTTTGTGCCCACTTTGGATGAGGGAGATTTTGTGATACAGCCTGTCTTGAAGACTGGGACCACCCTTTCCAAAACCGTGGAGACCATCACCAAGATGGAGAAAATCCTGCTTCAGTTTCCCGAAGTCAATCAGGTAGTGACGCGTATCGGAGCAGCCGAAATCCCCACCGACCCCATGTCCATGGAAGAGAGTGATGTGATCGTGACTCTTCATCCTCCTTCAGAATGGACCACAGTTGAGACCAAGGATGAATTGGCAGAGAAGTTTAAGGAGGCGCTTACGGCCATTCCGGGATTGGATTACGAGTTTACCCAGCCTATTGAGATGCGCTTCAATGAATTGATCACTGGAGTGAGGGCTGATTTGGCCATCAAGGTATTTGGGGAGGATTTGGATGTGCTTTTGGAAACGGCTGAGAAGATAGAAGCCTCCATTCAGGGAGTTGAGGGTGCTGCGGACATTATATTGGAGAAAGTGGATGGTCTTCCTCAGATGAAAATCGAATATGACCGGAGCAAAATCGCCAAATATGGGCTCAATGTGGAAGACCTCAATCAGGTGGTGACCATGGGCTTCGCTGGGTCAAGTGCCGGGACGGTCTTTGAGGGGGAAAAGCAATTTGACTTGGTGGTAAGATTCGCTGAGCCCTTCCGAAAGGACATTTTTCATCTGGAAAATGCCTCCATCCAGTTACCCACTGGAGGAAGTGTACCTCTCAATGAACTGGCGACCATCACCTATACCAAAGGCCCTGCGAAGATTTCCCGGGACAATACCCAGCGAAGAATAGTAATCGGAGTGAATGTGCGAAACAGGGATCTGCAGTCTGTGGTGGATGATATTCAGGCGATCGTAGCCAAAATCGATATCCCGGAAGGATATCGGGTGGACTACGGAGGACAGTTTGAAAATCTTCAGCAGGCCCGCTCCAGATTACTCATTGCGGTTCCCATAGCAATGATTTTGATTTTTATCCTGCTGTATTTTGCCTTCTCCTCTTCTAGGGATGCTATCATGATTTTTACCGCCATTCCTTTCTCAGCAATTGGTGGTGTGGTTCTTTTGTGGCTGAGAGATATGCCCTTCAGTATCTCTGCGGGAGTAGGATTCATTGCGCTGTTTGGGATTGCAGTACTTAATGGGATCGTACTCATTGAACACTTCAAATCGATGAAAAATCAATTCAGCTCTTTTCAGGACATGGTGGTTCACGGGGCCAAAGAGCGGCTTCGTCCGGTATTGTTGACCGCTTCAGCTGCCGCTTTGGGCTTTTTGCCTATGGCTATATCCTCTTCTGCCGGTGCCGAGGTTCAGAGACCTTTGGCTACCGTGGTGGTGGGCGGATTGATTTCTGCTACTCTGCTTACCCTGATTGTACTCCCCGTCCTGTATATCCTGTTTAATCGTCCCAAGGAGGAATCTACCGGTTCCAAAAAGAGCGTAACTCTTGTCATTTTGGCTTTATTTCTTACTCTACCTGCTTTTTCTCAAACTGAAAAAGAAAAGCTTAGCTTGGATCAAGCTCTTCAACTTGCCGAAGAACAAAACTTAGGTATCCTAGCCGCTCAAAAAGGTCTGGAGTCAGCTGCTGCAAGGAGTAAATCGGGTTGGACTCTGGGTAAAACGGAGCTGTATTACGCTCAGGATGAAAATGACATTGCCGAAAACGGAATTTACAACCGGGTGTGGGGATTGAGACAAAGTTTTGCTTTTCCGTCCGTTTATTCCGCACAGAAGCAGGTACTTCAGGCAGCAGAGCTACAGGAGTCTGCCCGATTTCAGTTAAGCACTATGCAGCTCAAGAAACAAGTAAGCCAAGCTTTTGTCACGGCACTTTATTGGGAGGAACTGGCCCGAAATTATTCATTCTTGGATAGTCTGTATGGGGAGTTTGCCCGAGCTGCCACCCGTAGGTTGGAGACAGGAGAAAGTAACTTGCTGGAGAAATTGACTGCTGAAAGCAAGCAGAGGGAAATTGCCCTGAAAAAAGAAGAGGCAAGACGAAACTTTGAAATTGCCAAAGGTCAAATCCGACAGCTTTTGAATATTGATTTTGAATTTGAATTGGAAAATTCTCCGATCTCACTTCCTGAACCGATGGATTGGGAAAATCATCCATCTACACTCCTTTATCAGGCGGCGTATCTTCAGGCCGAAAGTCAGACCAAAGCCGAGCGAAGAACTCTCCTTCCGGAGTTTCAATTGGATGTATTTCGCGGGACCAATCCAGGACCGGATGCGAGGGTTTATCCCGGTTTTCAGGCCGGTGTGGGGATTCCGCTTTTCTTTGGCAGTCAAGGCGCCAAAATCAAAGCCGGTAAATTTCAGCAGGAACAGATTCTGCTGGAATCTGAGGCTTACAGTCAACGACTTCAAACCAATTTTGATCGAATCCAAAAACAATTGGATCAAAACCAGCAGGTCATTTCCTACTATGAATCGGAGGGAAAAAATCTTTCGACGCAGCTGAGAGAACAGGCCGTTCGCTCTTTCAAAGAAGGGGAAATTGACTTTCTCCAATATGTACAGCTAATCGAAAATTCCCGCTTGATCACCTTACAGTACCTCCAGGCAAAACTGGACTATCAACTCAATCAATTAGAACTCATTTACCTCAACAACTGATGAAATCGCTACCAATCACACCACGTTTTTTTCTTCTGCAGGCTCTTGGCGTCAGTATGCTTTTCAGCTGTGGGGAAAAAGAATCATCCCAGGAAGAAGGAATTCAAGTCACGGAAGTAAAGGAATCCAAGGAGTTGATTTTCCTTTCCAATACCCAATTTTCCACCATGGAAATGGAATGGGGGAGCATCAAGACGGGAGACTTTTCTTCACAGCTTACTGTCCAAGGAACCGTGAAAATTCCTGTAGAAGGCATGCAGGAAATCTCAGCCTACTTTGGCGGGCATGTGAGCGACTTGACTTTGATCGAAGGGCAGGCCGTGCGCCAAGGGCAGGTCCTTTTCAATCTTGAAAATCCGGATTTTGTCCGCCTACAGCAGGATTATCTGGAGACCTCCAGTCAGCTGGACTACCTGAAAGCGGAGTATGAGCGACAGAAGACGCTTTTTGCAGAACAGATTTCTGCGCAAAAAAATCTGCTGAAAGCGGAGGCAGATTTCCGGGGAGCTTTAGCCAAGAGCCAGGGACTGAAAAAGCAACTGAGCTTGATACGGATATCAGCCGATCAACTGACCCCGGAAACCATTCGCTCCAAGGTGCCTGTGGTCTCTCCGATCAATGGGTTTGTGGAGGAGGTGCATGTGGTTCCCGGTCAGTTTTTGCCTGCTTCGGGGAAAGCCATCAGCCTGTTGAACAAAGATCACCTGCATATCGAATTGGTGCTGTTTGAAAAGGATGCAGCCTCAGTCTACATAGGTCAGAAGCTGGTTTTTTCTCTCCCTGATCAGACAGATCAAGTCTACGAAGCAGAAATTCATGTGGTGGGTCAAACTGTAAATGAGCAGCGTCAGATCAATGTCCATGCGGATTTGGTGGATGAGTCTTTGGGGAAAAATTTGATTCCCGGGATGTTTGTACAGGCCAGGATTAACTTGGAAACTGAAAACGGATGGAGCCTTCCAGAGGAGGCAATCACCGAGGTGGATGGGAAATATTTTATCCTCATCCAAAAGTCCAAAACAGAGGAAGGCTATGAATTGGAGCAGATCGAGGTCAATCCAGGAGCCCCAAATCAGGGAATGATTTCCATTCAGCCAGTGGAGGGCATGACTCCGGAGACCAAGATTTTGGTGAAGGGTGGGTTTAATTTGATGTAGCAAAAATTCATTCTCCAGAGTGCAAAGAAGAAGCTATCCAGATAAAAAGGAGGGAAATTCAGATTATTCCTCCTTACCTTGTCTTAAGCCTTGGAGGAGAATTCTACCAGGCCTTCACTTTGATTTTCCCGTATGAGAAAGTTTGTCGGATTCCTTTGCCTTATACTACTTACAACAGGGTCTTCTTTTGCTCAAAAAAAGACCCAAACAGAAAATATAATCCTGATTACATTTGATGGTCTGCGTTGGCAGGAGCTATTCACAGGAGCAGATTCACTGTTTGTGGATGATACAGGGATGATCTCTGCGGCAGGTTCACTTTTGGATGATTTTTGGGATCCAAATCCACAGGTCAGACGGAAAATGCTGTTTCCTTTTATTTGGGATGTCATTGCCAAAGAGGGGCAGATTTACGGAAATCGGGCTTTTGGCAACAAGGTGGATAATCAAAACAAGATGTGGTTTTCCTATCCTGGATATAATGAGCTTTTGAGTGGTTTTGCCGATGATGAGCGGATCAACTCGAATGATAAAATCCCCAATCCGAATGTGACTTTCTTGGAGCACCTGAATCAAATGCCTGACTATAGGGGAAAGGTAATGTCCTTTGGTAGCTGGGACGTTTTTCCTTCCATCATCAATGAAGAAAGAAGTGGAATTCCAGTTAATGCAGGATTTGATTTGGCAGATGGAGAAAATCTCACGGAGGCAGAGAAAATGATCAATCGCCTGCAGCGTGAAATCAGAGGTCCTTGGGGCTCGGTTCGTCTCGATCCTTTTACCCATCATTTTGCTCTGGAAGGCTTGAAAAAGCATCGTCCTAAAGTCCTATATATTGGCTATGGCGAAACGGATGATTGGGCTCATGGTGGCAAATACGATGAATACCTCTGGTCAGCCCGGCAAACGGATGCCTATATTCGGGAAATCTGGGATTGGGTAAAGGCAGACCCTCACTACGCAGGAAAGACTACACTAATTCTGACTACAGACCATGGTAGAGGTACAAATAAAAGCAGCTGGAAAAGCCATGGTTCCTCAGTGCCGGACGCTGGAGAAATCTGGATGATGGCCATCGGGCCGGATACCCCTGCACTGGGTGAGCTTAAGACTACCGGGCAGTGGTACTCAGCCATGCTGCCAAGGACAATTTTTAAGCTTTTGGGTTTGGAGTATCCTGATGAGAAAGCGGCATCGGTGATTTCAACTATGATAGAAGAAAAGTAACCTCTTCTCCATCATTCCTGAATATTTCGAAGAAGTCCAAGAAAATAAATGGGGAAAAATCTCAGTTTTGTTGCCTTTTCTTATTTTGTCTCGTTCAAGAAAAATCAAAACAAGCTATTTTATCCTATGAAAAAAACAATGCTCGCAATTTTGGCTGTTTTTGCCATTTACCAGCAATCCCAAGCTCAGGATATTCCCGAGTGGAAAGTCGTCACTGTGGTCGAATCCATCGTCCCGGCCGGAATCGGGCGTAGCCGGATGATCGAAAACATGACTGAAATCAATACTGAAGATTATCGGACCTCAAGAACTAACGGAACCAAATCCAATCAGGGGTCAGTAAGACGTAAGGATATCAAAGTAGATGAATTTGACGAAACCAAATTGCTCAACTTCTTTTCCATCGGAGGAATCAACTTTCAAAACATTGCCAGCAACGATGCCATGATTGGGGCACGAATCATGGAACTGATGGCAGAAGGCTGGGATCTCCGGTTTGTAACGAGCGGAGTGGAAAGTGATGGAGGGGCTGAAGACGGTCAGGGAATTTTTATTACCCGGATGTTTTTCTCCCGACCTTCTCAATAAGTCCTGATTGAAAAATGTCTCTTTCCGAATAGGGTGGTCAGCAAAAGATTTACCTCCACCGAGGAGTTTTAAGAGTAGTCCAGATTGAAAAATCAGTCTGGACTTTCTATTTCCTTACCAAGGGTCAAATATCAGACTCTTCACAAGGTTCATAGCTGGTTATTTTGCTAATTTTGCGCATTCGTAGCTTCAAGAAATGGACTTCAATCTCGATTGGTTACTAATTCCTGATTACAAAGCACCGGGAAACTTTCTTTTGATTTTCGTCATCCTATTTGTAGGGATTTTTCTACGGTATTTGGCTTTGGCCTGGATTTACCATGAGTGGGTTTATAAGAAGTTGGGAGATACTATGCCCTATCGGAGGCTTCATCAGCAGGTTCGCCTGCCTCAGGTGAAAAAGGAAATCCGGTATTCCTTTTTGGGAGGATTGATCTTCGCCTTTGCAGGAGTGGTATTGCTTATTCTTTGGCAATCCGGTCTTACTCAGTTGTACACCCGATTGAGCTGGTGGGATTTGATTTGGATTCCGGCTTCCTATTTCTTGGCCTTGTTTATCCATGAGACTTATTATTATTGGCTTCACCGTTGGATGCATCAACCTAAAGTGCTGAGGCATTTTCACCGTATCCACCACAATAGCCTTTACACCAGTTCATTTACCTCTTTTTCTTTTCATCCAATAGAAGCAGGACTACAGGCAATTTTCCTTCCGATCTTGATCTTGGTATTGCCGATGCACTTTTTTGTTTTGATTGCCCTACTTCTTACCATGTCGATCACTGCCGTTATTAATCACTCCGGAATTGAGGTTTACCCTGAAGGAGCGCAATCCAACTCTTTTTTTCGATGGATGGTCGGTGCTACCCATCACGATCAGCACCATTTGAAATACCGCTGCAATTATGGTCTCTACTTCACTTTTTGGGATGTGTGGATGAAAACAGAAGATGCCGGATTCACCAAAAGATTTGAGGATCACACCCGGGAGAGGCATTCCGCCATTAATTCCTGATTTTCTATTTGCTAAAAGAATTCCAGATCAGTTTAGATTTTCGCATCTAATGGACAGGATCATTTTCAAATGATCAATCATTTTTACCATTTAAATAAAAAATGATAATGATAATTTTGAAACTTATTGAAATAATACCCGGTTTATTCTTTGCTTTGTATAAAATTTGGATTGCCTAGCATTTACCCTTGTTTACAGCCTGCTTAACTAGACCATGAAAAGGATATTCGGTTTTATTGTTTTCTTGCTGTTTTTAGGCGCCTATTCCGTCCGGGACTATGCACCGGTCAAGGTTTTGCCAGATTCCCCGATTATTTCGGACCTGGATTCCTTCAGTGTTTTTGAGTCGGACTTTTCAGATCATGTGCCTACCGAGGCCCGCATTCGAGCTTCTCAATCTTCTTCCCAAAGAATAAAAAATGAGCGAAGTGAAGATCTTTCTCCTGCTCAGGGGCTACTCTTTTTAACCTGTAAAATTGCCAAGTCCTACTCTAAAATTCACTTACAGCGATATTTCAGATTATTCATTGAATTTGCCATTCAGGTCAATGCACCCTGATTTGATCTTTTTTGCCTGATTCTTTTTCCTGCTTCCGATCGGAAGTTAGGCTTCATCTTCTATTCTTAACTCCATGAAAACTGAAAAAACATCCGTGTTTTCTGCTATGAAAACATTTGCCAATACCTCTTTGGTCCTATTTTCCTCTTTGGTACTGGGATCCGGAATCATTGCCTCCTGCACAGAAGGAAATTCAAAAAACAACAAAGAAACTGAGGCCGTCAGCGTTCCGGTCTTGGAACTGCAGCCTCGAGCCGTAGAAGTACCCCAGACCTATATTGCGGATATACAAGCAATCCAATTTGTCGAAGTTCGATCAAAAGTGGAGGGCTTTGTGGATCAAATCTTCGTGGATGAGGGACAGTTTGTCTCCAAAGGCCAAAAGCTTTTCCAGCTTTCCTCGGCTGAATACAATGAAATGGTCAACTCCGCCCGGGCAGGTTTGGCCCGTGCCAAAGCCGAGCAAACTGCCGCAAAAGTGGAGATGGAGCGCTTGCAGACTTTGGTAAATAAAAAAATTATTTCATCCTCCGAACTGGAACTGGCCAAATCCAAAAAAGCCGTGGCCGACTCCCAAATCGCAGAGGCGGAATCCTTACTCAAAGCTGCCCAGACGGGACTTTCTTACACCACCGTTAAGGCTCCCTTTGATGGTATCGTGGACCGAATACCTCATAAAATCGGAAGCTTGGTCACAGAAAATGACCTTCTGACTTCCATCACAGACATTTCCTCTGTATTTGCTTACTACAAAGTGAATGAAAATGAATACCTCAATTTCATGAGAAGCAAGATTGAAGGAGGTAACGTAGAAACCTTTTCTGAGCAATTGACCCTCATCTTGTCCGATGGGGAAAAATATCCTGAAAAAGGAAAGCTTGAAACCACAGAAGGGGATATCGAGTCAGGTACAGGCTCGATCGGCTTCCGGGTTCGCTTCCCCAACCCGGACAATTTACTAAAACATGGGGCTTCTGGAAAGATAGAAATGCTTTCCAAACTCGAAGATGTATTTCTGATCCCTCAAAAGTCTACTTTTGAGATCCAAGATTTTACCTATGTCTATGTGGTGGATAAGGAGAATACGGTGAAGGTAAGAAGCTTCAAGCCGATTCAGCGCTACGATATTTATTACATCGCTGATGGATTTGAGCCGGGAGATCGGATTGTTCTGGAGGGAATTCAGCAAGTCAAAGACGGATCCAAGGTAGTTCCTGAGGCCATTACAGCCGCGGACGTGTACCACAATCTTTTGAGTGCCCGTTGATCTGAGGCTTTAAAAAATTCCACGACATGTTTGAGCTATTTATCCGAAGACCGATTCTCTCTACGGTCATTTCGGTGTTTATCACGCTATTGGGTATTTTGGCCTTAACCTCCTTGCCCATTACCCAGTTTCCAGATATCGTACCTCCCGCAGTGACTGTCACCGCGAGGTATACCGGTGCCAATGCGGAAGTTTTGGCTAAAGCAGTGGCTACTCCTTTGGAGCGAGCCATCAATGGGGTTCCCGGAATGGAATACATCACTTCGGTCAATACCAACGATGGGATCACGCTGATCAATATTGTCTTCAAAGTAGGAACAGATCCTGATCAGGCGGCTGTAAACGTCCAAAACCGGGTGGCCACTGTGCTTGATGAACTCCCAGAGGAGGTCATCCGGGCTGGTGTGCAAACGGAAAAGGAGGTCAACTCCATGCTGCTTTACCTCAATCTGACCACTTCGGATTCCACTCAGGACGAGAAGTTTGTCTACAACTTTGCGGACATCAATATCCTTCCCGAACTCAAGCGGATCGATGGAGTGGGCAGGGCTGAGATTATGGGGATGAAAGATTATGCAATGCGGGTTTGGCTGAAGCCGGACCGGCTGGCAGCCTATGACCTTTCCCCTCAGGATGTCACTGAAGCTATCCGTGCCCAAAACGTAGAGGCTGCTCCAGGCAAATCGGGGATTTCCTCCGATCGAGATCCCCAAGCTTTGCAGTATGTATTGAAATATACCGGGAAGTTTAATCAGGAAGAAAACTACGAAAACATCACCCTGAAAGCCCTTCCTGACGGATCTTTACTCAAACTAAAGGATGTGGCCGATATTCAGTTTGACGCGTTGGAGTACTCCATGGTCTCGATGACCGATGGAAAACCTTCCGCCTCTATCATGATCAAGCAGCGGCCCGGCTCCAATGCAAGAGATGTGATTTCCAATATCAAGGCCAAAATGACCGAGCTGGAGGGTTCCTCTTTCCCTCCGGGAATGACCTTCAATGTGTCTTATGACGTCAGCCGATTCTTGGACGCCTCTATTTTCGAAGTATTGAAAACTCTGGTAGAGGCTTTCCTCCTTGTGTTTATCGTGGTATTTATTTTCCTTCAGGATTTCCGTTCTACCCTTATTCCGGCGATCGCGGTGCCGGTATCCTTGGTTGGAACGCTCTTCTTTATGCAGCTTTTTGGCTTTTCCATCAATTTGCTGACCCTCTTCGCACTGGTTTTGGCGATTGGGATTGTGGTGGACAATGCCATTGTGGTGGTAGAGGCCGTACACGTCAAAATGCATGAGCTGAAACTCAATGCCTTGGATGCGACGATTGCTGCGATGAAAGAAATCGGAGGTGCCATAGTGGCCATCACTTTGGTCATGTCTGCGGTGTTTATCCCCGTGAGTTTTCTCTCAGGTCCTGTGGGGATATTTTATCGACAGTTTTCGTTGACTTTGGCAATTGCAATCGTCATCTCGGGGATCAATGCCTTGACCCTCTCACCTGCTCTTTGTGCCATGATGCTCAAACCCATGCATCATGCCGGTGAAGGAAAAGAAAGCTGGCTGCAGAAGTTTTTCAATGGCTTCAATGCCCGATATGAAACCCTTGCCGGAAAGTATACCACGGTGGTCAAAGGAATTGCCAACCGAAAAGTGGTCACCTACGGTTCATTGCTTTTGTTTTTCGTGCTTACTTATGGCATGTTGGCGATCACTCCGACGGGATTCATTCCCAATGAGGATCAGGGAATGGTTTACGTCAATGTGACTACCCCTCCTGGTGCTACAGTGGACCGGACTTCCGAAATCATGAATCAGGTTCAGGCCGCTTTGCTTCCTTTGGAGGAGGTAGAGACCGTCTCCACTTTGGCTGGTTATTCTCTCCTCACCGAAACAGCAGGTGCTTCCTACGGGATGGGGATGATTAATTTGGCAGCTTGGGACAAGCGGGAGAAAGATGTCAACGAATTGATGGCTGAGTACACCGAGCGTACATCCCATATTAAGGGAGCGGATATTCAATTCTTGGCTCCTCCTCCTGTTCCCGGTTTCGGAAATGCATCAGGCTTTGAGCTAAGACTTCAAGATAAGTCCGGGGGGACTTTGGATAATATGGCTTTGGTCAATGAGGAGTTTATCGCGGCGCTCAATGAACGACCTGAGATTTCCGGTGCATTTACCAATTTTGACCCAACATTTCCCCAGTTTTTATTGACTGTAGATCACGACAAGGCCGCAAAGCTGGGGATATCCGTGGATAATGCCATGGAGACTTTGCAAAGCTACATTGGGTCCTATTATGCCTCCAACTTCATCAGGTATGGGATGATGTATAAGGTAATGATACAGGCATCACCTGAGTACAGAACCTCTCCTGAGTCTCTCTTGGAGATGTATGCCAAAAATAAGGAAGGAGAAATGGTTCCTTATTCCAACTTCGTGACCTTGGAGCGGGTGTACGGTCCTGAGCAGCTGACAAGATACAATATGTTCAACTCGGCTTTGATCTCCGGGGATGCCGCTCCCGGCTTTTCCTCAGGGGATGCCATCAAAGCAGTAGAAGAAGTAGCCTTGGAAACCTTGCCAAGAGGGTTTGATATCGATTGGTCGGGGATTACCCGGGAGCAGATTGCGTCGGGAAACCAGGCAGTGTACATCTTCCTGATTTGTTTAGTCTTTGTGTATTTGCTCCTTTCGGCCCAGTATGAAAGCTACATGCTGCCTCTTTCTGTCATTCTTTCCCTTCCTGCAGGGATCTTTGGCTCATATCTCTTTCTCAATCTGGTAGGCTTGCAAAATGACATCTATGCTCAGGTTTCCTTGGTGATGCTGATCGGTTTGCTGGGTAAAAATGCCATTCTGATCATAGAAATCGCCATTCAAAACCGAGCCAAAGGACTTTCCATTTTGCAAAGTGCCATCAACGGCGGGGTGGAGCGTCTCCGTCCGATCTTGATGACCTCCTTTGCCTTTATCTGTGGATTGATTCCCCTGACCTTAGCCTCCGGTGCCGGTGCGATCGGAAACCGAACCATCGGAACTGCTGCAGCAGGAGGCATGCTGATCGGCACTTTGGTAGGAGTCTTTCTTATTCCGGGATTGTATGTGGTCTTTGAGACCATCGATACCCGACTCAAGGAAAAGAAAGCCAAAAGACTCCAGGTTACCACAACAAGCCAAGAAGTACACGCATGAAAAAGTTGTTGATTTTGAGCTTCTTGGGAATGCTGGCATTCTCAGGTTGCAAATCATTGAATGTAACTCATCCCGAGTCTGATCTTCAGCTACCTGACCAATTCTCTGAAGAAGAAGCAGACTCCACCGCCACCATGGCTCAAATCGCTTGGGAGAACTACTTTGCCGACCCCCGACTCAGGGGCTTGATCGGCATTGCTTTGGCTCACAATCAAGACAACCTCATCACCCTGCAGCGGATCAAAGCAGCCCGGGCATCGATGATGAGGGCCAAGGCCGGTCTTCTCCCGGAAATTTCCGGAAGAGCAGGAGCCGCCCAGCGTAAGTTTGGCGACTTTACCATGGACGGAGTAGGCAACTTCGATACCAATCTCTCTGAAGACTTGACCGAGGATCAGCTGATTCCCGATCCTTACAAGGATTTCATAATCGGGGCTAATTTTGAATGGGAAATTGATGTTTGGGGCAAGCTGAGAAATCGCAAAAAAGCAGCAGCTGCCCGTTACCTAGCTTCGGAGGAGTTTTCCAAAAGCGTCCGGACCTGGTTGATTTCCGAGGTGGCTTCTACCTATTATCAATTGCTGGCCGTAGATGCTGAAATTGGAATCCTTAATGAAAATATTCGCCTTCAGGAATTAGCACTTCAGCTGATTGTGGAGCTTAAGGAAGGCGGACGAGCCAATCAGCTGGCTATTGATCAATTTGAGGCCTTGGTGCTCAACTCCAAGTCCCAGCTGGAAGCCAAACTCCGAGAGCAGCAGTCCGCCGAATATGAAATGACCCGCCTGGTGGGTTCTATTGATATTCCTCTTGAGCGGATCGAGCTGGACAGTGCTGTGGAGCGTCCAAGAATACTGGAAGTAGGATTGCCTGCCCAGCTTTTGCAGTTCCGACCGGATGTCAGGGAAGCGGAATTCGGCCTGCAGGCGACCAAGTTTGATGTGAATGCTGCCAAGGCGGCTTTTTATCCTTCCATTACCCTATTTGGTATGGCAGGATTTAATGCTTTTGAGTTTTCGAAACTCTTCTTCAGCCCGGCATCTACTGTATACCAATTTGGAGCAGGTTTGACCGCACCCATTTTCAACCGCAGGGTGATCAAAACCGAATTTGAACTGGCAAAAACCGATCAGCAGATTGCCTTGCTCGAGTACGAAAAACGTACCCTCAACGCCTATCTGGAAGTCCTCGATCTGGTCAATCAGATTCAAACCTATGACAACCAACTCAAGCTGAAGCAATACGAGGTATCGGTTTTGGAGCGCTCCATCGAAAACTCCAATACCCTGTTTTCAGTAGGCTATGCCAACTATCTGGAGGTAATCACTGCTCAGAGTCGAGCTTTGGAATCGGCTATCGAACTGGCCGAACTCAAAGCTTCCCGACTGCAGTCCCACGTGCAGCTGTACCGGGCCTTGGGTGGGGGATGGAATTAAACAAAGGGGGATTTTCCCCCTTTTTTTTGCCATGCTGTAAAAAAGTCTTTTTCCAAATAGGGGTAAGGCCTTCCTTGATTGTCTTTTCTGAAAAAAGAAACCAAAAAGCCTATCTTGCAGGGATTGTTTTTTGAACCCATGCAAATCACGGACAAGGAGGTTTTTTTTCAGATTCAGTCAGGCCAAATCCCTGCTTTCGAGATGCTGTTCAGAACTCATTACCCTTCTTTATGCCGATTTGCAGGCACTTATCTCAAGGACCCCGATTGGGCAGAGGAGGTGGTTCAGGCTGCATTTATAGGTATTTGGGAGAAAAAAGCAGAAATCAGCATCGACTCTTCCCTCAAGGCTTATCTCTACCGGGCTGTACGCAACTCCTGCCTGAACGAACTCAAACACGAGCGGGTCAAGCAGGCTTATCAGGCCAAACAGTTGGCCATGGATGAATCCTTTTCCTCTCCTGCCGATCATCTGACTTTGGAAGGTGAATTGGAAAGGAAAATTCATCAGGCCATCGAAAAGCTTCCCGAGCAATGCCGCCTGATTTTCACCATGAGCCGCTTTGAGGAGCTGAAATACCAGGAAATTGCCGATCAGTTGGGCATTTCCATCAAAACTGTTGAAAATCAAATGGGAAAGGCTCTGAGGCTGATGCGAGGTCAACTCAAGGACTACTTACCCCTGATTGCACTACTAATGAATCGATTTTTGGAACCATGAATTTTCCTGAGCAAGCTACCGAAGAATTGATCAGTAAGTACCTGGTCGGTGAAGCCTCAGAAAGCGAAAGGTCTGAGCTATTGGAGTGGTGCGCCCTCTCACCTGAAAATCAAAAATACTTGGATAATGCCCGCTTGATTTTTGAGAAAGCACAGGTTCAGGGAGAATTGCAAGTGGATGTGGATGCTGCTTGGGAAAAAGTCAATCAGAAATTAAGGGGAAATGAAAGGAAATCCCGTTTCCTGATACCCGTATGGGGGATTGCAGCAGGCTTGATTTTGGTGTTTGCCTTGGCCTATGTGTTTTACCAGAATCTTCCTTCCCAAGAATTCACTTTCGTCAGCGAAAGAGAAAATCTTACCGAAATCCTGCCCGATCAGACGGAATTGGCTCTGAAGCAGGGGACAGAAGTGAAAGTGGATTACAATGAGCGAAAAAAGACGGGATTGATCCAACTGGACGGGGAGGCGCTGGTATCTATCCCCGATACCAAAAAAGTTAAGTGGTTGGTGGAAGTGGGTGAATTGAGGATTTTGGATATCGGTACGGTGTTCCACGTCAGGGGATATGCCGATGCTGAGACCGTGGAGGTTTCCGTACAGGAAGGAGAAGTGAGATTTTTCCTCACGGACAAGGAAGGAATCGACTTGATAGCCGGTGAAAAAGGGGTTTTTGACAAAAAGACCCAAAAATTCACCAAGGAATCAGCCAATCCGAATGTGGCGGCCTTCCGAAGCAGGCAATTCTTTTTCAATGAAAGTTCCTTGGAGCAAGTGGTGGAAGATTTGTCTGCCGGCTTTGGGAAAACGATTCTATTGGATCCTAACTTATCTGATTGCAGGCTGACGGTGACTTTTGAAAATGAAGACTTGGATACCATCCTTGGAATCATCTCCGAAACCTTGTTTCTGGAGGTGGTGTACGACTCAGATCAAATTTTTATTCGGGGTGAAGGCTGTCAATAGTAGTTTTTGTGGCTTCAGTCGCTTGCTGTTTGTTGTTTTGGCAGCTTGGCTGGTTTCTTTTGCAAGTCAGGCCCAAGAAGTTCCCTTTTTGGAAAAGAAGCTGACGGTGTCCTTTGATCAGGAGCCGGTAGAGTCTGTATTGAAAAAGCTGGAACAGGAAGCGGCTTGCAGGTTTTCTTACAGTCCCTCTGTCCTAGAGGTCAAGCGGAATTTCTCGGGAAATTTTGAAAATCGCCCCCTTCGGGAGGTTTTGGAGACTGTTTTCAGTGGGGAGGTGCAGTTCAAGACCAAGGGGAATTATGTCATCCTTACCCCAAAACCAAAAAAAGAAGAAGTAGTTATAAGTGGCTATGTGGTCGATGAAAAAGGGCAGGGAATCCGAAATGCCACTATTTATGACCCAATCACACTAAAGTCTTCCACTACGGATCAGTTTGGGTATTTCGAGCTGGAAGTGAAAAATCCTGCGGAGGAGAATTTTCAGCTCATTGTAAACAAGAAGAATTACTCCGACACCTTATTGCTGGAACGGAAATCTGCTTTTCAAAAAATCCGGCTGAAGGCCGATGAAATTGATTGGCAGAAATTGGGGAAAAGCGTATCAGAGTCAGCCAAGGAGGTTTGGTTTTGGACAAAAGACTCTAAAGGGGTTCGGAATTCCCAAAATTTGGACTCCACGCTCAGTCGCAAAGTTCAGTTTACTTTGGTTCCATTTGTCGGCAGCAACAAGAAAATCTCCGGGGCTGTTGTCAATGATTTTTCATTCAATCTAATCGGAGGCTATTCTGGAGGAACCCGAGTGGCAGAACTGGGAGGGGTTTTCAATATCGATCGGGGTAATGTCAGTTGGGTTCAGCTTGCGGGACTTTACAATCAAGTGGGAGGTCAGACCCGGGGAATTCAGTGGTCAGGATTGGTAAATATGGCTTTGGATTCAGTCAAGGCTTTTCAAGCGGCCGGCTTGATCAATTTGACTACAGAATCGCTTCAGGGAGTGCAGGCAGCAGGATTTATTAATTACGCCCATCAGGATGTCCAAGGAGTACAGATGAGTGCATTTCTAAATCGGGGGAGAAAGGTTTCCGGTTTGCAACTCGGGTTGGTCAACGTGGCAGACAGCCTCTCGGGGGTATCTTTAGGGTTGATCAATTGGGTGAGAAATGGCTACCGAACTTTGGAATTCGGTGCAAATGAAATGCTTCCTCTGAACCTTTCTTTTCGATCGGGAACCCGGAGGCTTTACAACTTTTTTCAGGCAGGGTTCAGACCCGAGAGTTTGGATACACCTACCTGGTCTTTTGGGTATGGGATTGGCACGTCTCCCAGGCTGGGAAAAAATTCTTTCCTGAATCTGGAACTAAGTGCGGACCAAATATCCAATGGTTCTGTCCAGGCCCTGAATCTGGTTTCCAAAGCTTATGCAGGAATTGAGTTTCGACTCCAGAAGAACTTTGGGCTTTTTGCCGGACCTACTCTTAATTGGAGGCGGTATGATACCGGATTTTCCGGCCATCCGGAGCTTTTTTCCTACACCGATCCCTCTATTTTTCATGAATCTGAAAATGCAGAAAGGGGCCTAGCGTCCCAACTTTGGATGGGGTTTAGGGCCGGTTTCCGTTTTTTCTGATCAGTAAAAAAGCTCTCTTTTTCTGATTTCCTTCATTTCGAAATTTTTTTTCACCCAAGCATAGGGGTAAAATCCTTTCCGATTGTCCTATACCTGAAAACTAAACCAGAGACAGTCAGATCAGTCCTATAAATGGGCTGGTCAGCTGTCCCAAAAATCAAATACGATGAAAAAAATATTCATTCTTGTGGCCTTCTTTGCTTCTGTGCAATTGGCTTTTGCCCAGCGGGCGGATTCTTTTCGGTTTCAAATGGATTTGGGTGCAGCAGCTCCTAAAGGCGGTGGAATCGGAGCCTTGGTGAATTTGGAACCTCAGGTTTTGGTGAAAAACAACCTGGCCTTAGGGATGCGGTTTGCGGCAGTTGGTATGGCAAAAGACGTCATCTACTATGAAATTCCTGAGGATTACGAGGGAGAGCTCAGCGCCAATTTCTCTTTTTCGGCTACGGCCAACTATTATTTCAACAAGGGGAATTCCCGTATTGCTCCTTACGTAGGGGGTGGATTTGGGTACTACACGATCAGCAACCTTGATGTAGAAGGCAATAACTCGGATTGGGAAGAGCTCCAGGAACTGAGAGCTTCCTTTGCCTGGGCTCCTATGGTTCGGGCTGGGGTAGAATTGGGTAAGTTCCGATTGGGATTGGAATACAACTTCGTTCCAAAAAGCGACCTTCAAAACTTTGACGGAGATATCGTCGGGGAGGCTACCAATCAATACTTTGGCTTTACCCTAGGCTATTTTGTCTGGGGAGGAAAGTGGGGTAGAAATGCCTGGCATTGATCGAAAATTCTAAGCATATCAGCTAAAGAAAAGATCCCGGATGGCGAGAGCGATCCGGGATTCTTTGTATTACGGCTTTCGAAAGGATTGTCGGGCCAGGAGCTTCCATTTTCCATCCTCTATGACCCACACCATCATCAGTCCCAGATTTAGCGTGTTTAGGTTTCCATTGGATAGAATTTCCCCAATCACTTCATGTCTCACAATGGCTAGCTCCTTGCCATAAAACCGGACTTCCAGCCCTGACATATCCCAGCGCTGGTAGTCCACATTTTTGGAGGCGAATTCAGCGAGAAATTGTTCCTGATTTTCTATTGTCCCGGCTGAGTGGCCATAACTCAGGTCTTTTGAGGTGAGTTTTGCAAGAGTTTCGGCATCCTCAGCCAGCATGGCCTGACGCATTCTTTCTACGGCTGTGAGGACTTCAGCCTGAGATTGAGCAAAAGCCAAATGGCTTCCTAAACTCAGGCAAAGAATTAATATATATCTCATCGGATCTTGATTTTGTGATTATAGAGTTATTTCCTTTTTCCCAGAAATGATCCCGTGGCCATACCTGCCAAGTCCACCGATCCCTTGATTTCCTGGGCTGTAGCTGTGCCGTCGTAGGTGATTTTATTGCCTTGGATAGAAAACTCCAAGTGAAGTACATCTCCCTTGAGCGTTCCTGTGACTGGGGCATCTCCCAAGCTTCCGGTGTAGGTTCCGGTGATATTTTCCCCTGTTTGTTTCAATACAAAAGTCGGAGTGCCACTGCCCATATCCGTATTCACATCCACCACCCAAGTGCCGGTTAGGTCAATTTTTTCCTGAGCTTGAAGGGTACCCGTACCCAAAACCAGAATAAAGAGGAAGAAAAGAAGATTTTTCATGCTTGTCTTTGATTTGTTAAAAGGTCAAAACCATGAAAAAGATAGCAAAAAAGCGGAAGTTTTTCCTGCTTAGGAGTTAAAACAGCTGGATTTGGTTTTTGGCTGAGCTTGCTTTTACCCCTTCCAAAAGCAGCAGTTTTTTCTTGGCCTCAAGCCCTCCGGCATAGCCGACCAAGCTCCCGTCCGAACCGATGATGCGATGGCAGGGGATCACAATGGAAATGGCATTGGCTCCATTGGCGGAGGCTACTGCCCGAATGGCATCAGGATTGCCAAGTTGCTGACTGAGTTCCAGATAGGAGGCGGTTTGTCCAAAAGGAATCTCAAGCAGAGCCCTCCAAACTTGTTTTTGGAAAGGGGTTCCAACCAGCATGAGAGGCAGGTCAAAGACTTTTCTTTTGCCATCAAAGTATTCCTGAAGCTGAAGTTTGGTCTGGGAAAAAACCGGGGAGTCCTCCTCGATGAATTCTGCATTCAGCCCGGCTTGAATCCGTGAATCAATGGATTTTCGCATTTTCCTGTACTTCCAATCACAGAGGCAAAGCTGATTTTCGAAGGCTCCGAGAATCAGCTCTCCAACCGGTGTTTTGAAAGTTTGGGTAAGGATCTTTTTCATCGAAAGGAGGGGAAGGAATAGACTGCTAGTTAGGTCCTTTTCTGAAAATTTACCTGGTCTTTGGATTATTCTACGACAGCTTCCGCCTCAATTTCTACCAAATACTCATCTCCGATCAATTCCGCCTTGACCATGGTGTTGGCAGGCTGGATTTCTCCAAAGCGCTTGCCATGAGCTCGGGAGATGGGCTCCCAATGTTCCACATTTCGGATAAAAATCCGGGTGCGGACCACATCCTCCATTTTTCCCCCGAGAGAGAGGATAGCTCCTTCGATTTTGTCCAAAATGAAATGGGTTTGTGCGGCGGGATCATTGCCTCCAATCACTTTGGAACCATGCGTAGCGGTGGTGCCGGACACTAAAATCCGGTTTCCTTTTCGTATGGCCCGACTGAATCCTGCGATATCCTCCCAGATCGTTCCGCTAAGGGCTTTGGTCCTTCCATCCGAACCTGCTTTGGTGGGGTAGGGGGCTGGAAAACTGTCCAGATGATGACTCAAGTCTCCAGATGCAGTCAGAAAAGGTGGTTTTCGGTACTCATCTCCACAGTCACCGGGGATTTTCTGGAGTTGGGTCAAGGCGTTTTGGATAGCGGCCTCTTCATTTTCACTTAGGGAAAAAGAGAACAGTTGCCGATTTTCTTCCAGATGTTGACTTTGCCCCAGCCTTGCGCCGATAATCACTCCACCGACTGCAGGGCGGGTCATGATAAAATGACTGGCCAAGGTAGAAATGCTGACTCCATGGTCTTGGGCAATGGGTTGGAGTACTCGGAGCAGGTTTTGAAACTTCTCCCAACCTCCTGCTGCGTCAATGTAGCGCTTGTACTTCATCTGTGACCAAGTCAGCGCGTCATTCAGCTGAGGTTCAGGTTTTTCCAGCCATTTTTCGGAAAGAAATCCTCCCGCCAAAGTTCCAAATGCCAGGAGTTTGACTCCGTGCTTTTGGCAGAGAGCGGTCATCTCTCCTGCAGCCCGCTGATCCAAAAGGGAATAGCAAACCTGATTGGAAACGACTTCTACTCCGGAATTGAGGGCGATATTCAGATGAGCTGTGTCAAAATTGGTCAACCCCAAATGCCCGATCAGGCCTTCTTCCTTGAGTTCCTGAAGCCAAAATAAGGCATCCAGCCAGCTGGGATGGGCATATTGCCAGGCATGAAACTGCATCAAGTCGATGCGCTCGCTTTGCATGCGGGAGAGGGCAGTTTGGACCGCCTCGCGAACTTGGGCTTTGGTCAGATTGCCCGGAGAAGGCACCCATTTGGTGAAATGTTGGGCCAAATTTTGTCCGTAAGTTTTCCGGAAAACTCCCGATATCTCCTCCGCCGAACCGTAATGGTCTGCCATGTCAAAGGTATGAAAACCTGCATCCACATAGGACTTCATGGCTTGGGCGGCTGGTATGGGGTCTACTTTTTTGCCATCCCGCTCCATATCGGCGATCTGCCAGAGGCCGATCAATGCTCGGGAAATCGTCAGTCCGGGAGCAAGTTGGATTGTTGTTGAAATTGACATCTTATTCAGGAGGTAATTGAGAGAATTGATTTTTGAGTGCTGGATTTCGGGAGAATTTGGTTTTCCATCGGAAAATAAAATAAAGGGAGGCCAGCCCCATCACGAGCAGCCAAATCCAGGTGGAGTGAAAATACCATTCCGAGAGTGGACTTTGCAAATCTTTCGTCACGTGGATGATCAAAAACCCGCTCAGGAAAATCACCCCGGCAAAACCCACCAAACGCTGAAGGAATTGGCTTTTCAGCACGATAATCCGCTTATAAAGGGTGGGATTTACTTTGGGTAAAAGCAGCAAAGAAAGGCACATCAGGAGAAAATTTACCAGCATGGAAGTGACCATGATGTCGATCCCCAGAAAGAAATCCCCTGCAAATTGACTCCCCAAAATCCCCAAAGTAGAAATCATCCCACTGAGTAAAATTGCCAAATAGGGACTTTGGTATTTCGGATGAACTCTGGAAAGCCGGGAAGGGAAAATCCCGTCCTCAGCCCAGGAGAAAACCAATCGGGAAACGGAAAGAATCATTGCCGGTAGGTCATTCAGAAGCGCAATAGCGGCTCCCAAAAGGATTAATACGCCCAAGCTCGAAGGCAAAACATAGCTGAGCAATCCAGCTGCGGTGAGGTCCTTTTTCAGGGATTCCTCCGCCACAAACTGCCAAGGCACGGTATGATACACGGCGTAGGTGAAGGCAAAATAGAATAAGCCTACCCCAAAAATGGCCAATCCAATAGCACGGGGAAGGTTTTTCTCCGGATTTTTCGCTTCTCCTCCCGCCTGAGCAATGGCATCAAAGCCGATAAAGCTGGAGAAAAGCAGGGCTGCTGCCGAGAGGAAGGTTTTCCAATCGAAGCTTCCGGAATAGAGTTCCTGAGTTTGCTGGTCTTTTTCCTGAAGGGCCAAAAGAAAATCACCCTGATCGTAAAGTAAACCGCAGACAATCACAATCGCTCCCAGTCCAAACATGAGCAACATCAGCGGAATCAAGGTTTTTTCATAAAACTTCACCCCCAAAATATTGATGCCCACAAAAGCCCAGAGTAAAGCAAGAGAGAGCAATACCCTTACGCTGCCTATTTCCAGAAAATCAGCCACATCGGTCCATGCCAAAGCTTGAGCCACATCCCTAAAAAAGGGAACCACCACATAGGCAATCACTCCGATCACGATGGAGAGTCCAAACCACTGGGAAAAGCTAGCCGCAAATCCAAAATAGGGATGGATTGCCCGACTGGCGTAAAGGTAAGATCCTCCCGCCCGGGGCATGGCTGAAGCCAAAATGGTGTAGGCCAAGGCGGCAAACACCGCCGGAATGGCAGCAAACAGGAAAGCAGGAAGCACGTAGGGGCCGATTCCCGGGACATTGCGCTGGATCATAAACGGCACCACATAGATTGATGCCCCGATCATGGAGCAGATTCCTGTGGCTGCCAAGCCCAAAAGCCCGAGTTGGCGGGATAGGTGAGGGGGTGCTTGATTCATCTTTGGCTAAAATGGAAAGAAGCAGGAAACCCTGCAACTAGGGCTTGGAAATTTGCAGTCTTTTCGGAATTAATTCGGATATTTTTCCTTTCGGAAACTGACTTTGATCAGTCTTTTCGGGGGAAGTTTTCCGGATTTTTGTAAGCATTGAGTTCCCAATCAGCTTTTATCATGACCAACGCAGTTTACCTCACTACCACAGAGCCATTTTCAGGAAAATCCATCTTTGCCCTGGGCTTGGTTAATCTTTTGGCATCCAAAACCGATAAAATCGCCTACTTCAAACCCATCATCACGGTCCAAAAAGAGCATAGAGATCGACGATTGGAGCTGATCAAGCAGCATTTTAATCTGGCATTGCCCTACGAGGACATGTTTGCTTTTACCATCGAAAGGGCATTTAAAGAAATCAACCGAAAGAATGAAGCAGCCCTGATCGATACCATAATCGATAAATTCCAGCGGATCAGGGAAAGCTCAGATTTTGTCGTGGTGGAAGGGACAGATTTTGCGGGGATTACTACCAACCTGGAATTTGACGGGAATGTCTCGGTGGCCAAAAATCTGGGAATTCCTGCGGTGATTATCGTCAATTGTGCCCGAAAGACGGTCATGCAGATCGTCGAGCAGGCCATCGCCACGGTCAACTCTTTTCTGGCCGAAGGGGTGCAGGTGCTCACTTTGGTGGCCAACAAGGTAGAGCATGGAAAAGAAGGGGAGATCAAAGCCCGATTGCAAGAAGTGCTGTCCAAAGACATTCTGATCAGCACGATCCCCACTCACATGGAGCTGAGCAATCCAACCATGGAGGAAATCAGGGATTCCATGGGTGCCAAGGTGATTTTGGGAGAAAAGCTCCTGACCAACCGGGTCGACCATACCATCGTGGGTGCCATGCAGCTGAGAAATTTCCTTCAGCGGGTAGAAAACAATACGCTGGTGATCACTCCGGGCGATCGGGGAGATATCATCATTGGAGCCTTGCAGGCAAATATTTCCAAAAACTTCGGTAAAATATCCGGCCTCATCCTTTCCGGAGGGATGCTTCCGGAGGATTCCATCGTACAGTTGATCGAAGGTCTGGAGACGGTGGTGCCTATTCTGCAGGTGGAAGAAGCCACCTTCGAAGTGGTCACCGAGGTGAGTAATATCAAGGCAAGAATTGCTGCCGAGGACAAGGAAAAAATCGCCATTGCCATTCGGCTTTTCGAAGAGGCCGTGGACGAAAAGGCCTTGACAGACAAGCTGATTGGCTTCCATTCTGAAGTTCTGACTCCGAGAATGTTTCAATATCAATTGGTCAAGCGGGCCAAATCAGCCATCAAGCATATTGTCTTGCCGGAAGGCGAGGACGACCGCATCCTAATGGCAGCAGATCAGTTGATCAAGCAGGGCGTGGTGAAGTTGACTCTTTTGGGTAACCGAGAGGCTATCGAGTTAAGTGCTAAAAGATTGAATCTTTCTCTGGATTTGGAGGCAATACCAATCGAAAGTCCGCTGGCATCGGATCGCTATGAATCCTATGCCCAAACGCTTTACGAGCTAAGGAAAAGCAAGGGAATCACCCCGGAAATGGCCCGTGACCTGATGCAGGATGTGTCTTATTTTGGGACGATGATGGTTTTCCGAGGAGATGCAGATGGTATGGTTTCGGGAGCGGTGCATACGACTCAGCATACCATCCGTCCGGCCTTACAGTTTGTGAAGACCAAGCCGGGAGTGAATACGGTATCCTCGGTCTTTTTCATGTGCCTTCCCAATCGGGTTTCGGTCTTCGGGGACTGTGCAGTCGTACCCAATCCGACTTCCGAGCAATTGGCAGACATTGCCATTTCTTCGGCCGAATCAGCGATGATGTTTGGCATAGAACCCAAAATCGCCATGCTTTCCTATTCCTCCGGGACTTCGGGGGAAGGAGAAGAAGTGGAAAAAGTCCGAAAGGCGACCGACTTGGTCAAACTCAGAAGACCGGATCTGAAAATCGAAGGACCGATTCAATACGACGCGGCGGTGGATCCCGTGGTAGGCAGGCAAAAGCTGCCCAATTCCGAGGTGGCCGGTCAGGCGAGTGTGTTGATTTTCCCCGATCTGAATACCGGAAACAATACCTACAAAGCCGTGCAGCGGGAAACCGGTGCCATCGCCATCGGCCCGATGCTGCAAGGACTCAACAAACCCGTGAATGACCTGAGTCGTGGCTGTACCGTGGTGGATGTGTTCAATACTGTGGTGATTACAGCGATACAAGCGCAAAAGCAATGAGCAATTTTCAATGAGTAATCTTCAATGAGCAATTATCAAAAACCAATTTTCAAGGGAAGTTCAATTGATAATTGAGCTTGAAAATTGAAAATTGATAATTCTGCAAAATCTTCCGTCTCCAGTCTTCTGTCTCCGGTCTTCCTTCTTCCGTCTTCCCTCTTTCAAAACATGAACATCTTCGTCATCAATTCCGGCTCCAGCTCGATCAAGTACCAACTCATTTCCATGCCCGAGGCAAAGGTCTTGTGTTCCGGTTTGGTGGATCGGATCGGGCTAGAAGGGTCCAAAGTGGAGCATAAGTCCTTTTTGGAGCAAGGAGAACTGAAAAAAGTACTGGAAATCCCAGTTCCCAATCATTCGGTAGGGCTTCAAAACGTAGCCCAACTCCTGACCGATAAGGAAGTAGGCGTGATTTCCGATCCTTCGGAGGTGGAAGTGGTAGGCCATCGGGTGGTGCATGGGGGAGAAAAGTTTGCCTCGACTCAGGTGATTACCCCCGAGATCAAGGCCAAAATCAAGTCCCTTTTCCCTTTGGCTCCTTTGCACAATCCGGCCAATTACTTGGGCATCGAAGTGGCGGAAACGATCTTTCCTCAGGCCAGACAGATTGCCGTGTTTGACACTGCTTTCCATCAAAGTATGCCCGCTGTGGCCTTTCGCATGGCCATTCCCAATGAATTGTATGAAAAAGAAGGGATTCGGGCCTATGGATTTCATGGGACGAGCCACAAGTATGTGTCGGAAACGGCGATGGAGCTCTTGGGGAAAAAGTCAAGCAAACTCATTACCATTCACCTTGGAAACGGCTGCAGCATGGCGGCGATTCAGGATGGAAAATGCGTGGATACCAGCATGGGTTTGGGTCCGATGAATGGGCTGATTATGGGCACCCGTGCCGGGGATATCGATCAATCGGTGATTTTTTACCTGGTCAATGAACTGGGCTATACCCTGGATGAGGTCAATACTCTGCTTAACAAAAAGAGTGGCATGCTGGGACTGACGGGCTACAGCGATATGCGGGATATCGGCAAGCTGTATCATCAGGGGCAGCCCGAAGCCATCTTAGCCTATCAGCTCTATGCCTACCGGATCAAAAAGTATATCGGTTCCTTTGCTGCTGCGATGAATGGACTGGATGCGATTGTTTTTACCGGAGGAGTGGGGGAAAATGACCAGCTCACCCGAACCTTGGTCTGCGAAAAGATGGATTTTATGGGCATTAAGCTGGATTCAGAAAAGAACAAGCTGCCCAATTTCGGCCCTCGTGCTATCCAAAGCGAGACTTCAGCCGTTCAAATTCTGGTTATTCCTACCAATGAAGAGTTGGAGATTGCAAAGCAGTGTTTTGAAGTGGAGGATTGAAGACAGTTGATTAAAGACCGATGACTGAAGTCCGATGTCCCAAGTAGAACAAGCTCCAACGGAACGTTTTATATCAGCCAAGGGTGCAACCCTTGGTTAAAGATGGAACCCCAAAATCACCCCTCGCTGGCGCAGAGTTTTCGATTTGGAACGGGACGTAGATCGCCAGCGAAACGGAGTTTAGATTTTTGGTGATTGTAGCTCCAACGGAGCGTCTTATATCAGCCAAGGGTTCAACCCTTGGTTAAAGGTTGAATCCCAAAATCATCCCTCGCTCGCGCATAATTTTCGATTTGGAACGGGACGTGGATCGCCAGCGAAACGGAGTTTAGATTTATAGTGATAGCAGCTCCAACGGAGCGTCCTATATCAGCCAAGGGTGCAACCCTTGGTTAAAGATGGAACCCCAAAATCATCCCTCGCTGGCGCAGAGTTTTCGATTTGGAAAAGGACGTAGATCGCCAGCGAAACGGAGTTTAGATTTATAGTGATAGCAGCTCCAACGGAGCGTTTTATATCAGCCAAGGGTGAAACCCTTGGATATAGGTTAAACCCCAAAATCACCCCTCGCTGGCGCATAATTTTCGATTTGGAACAGGACGTGGATCGCCAGCGAAATGGAGTTTAGATTTTATGTTAATACCAGCTCCAACGGAGCGTCCTATATCAGCCAAGGGTTCAACCCTTGGATAAAGGTTCAACCCCAAAATCCCCCCTCGCTGGCGCATAATTTTCGATTTGGAACGGGACGTGGATCGCCAGCGAAACGGAGTTTGGATTTTTGGTGATTGTAGCTCCAACGGAGCGTCTTATATCAGCCAAGGGTGAAACCCTTGGATATAGATTAAACCCCAAATTCACACCCCTCGCTGGCGCATAATTTTCGATTTGGAACGGGACGTGGACCGCCAGCGAAACGGAGAAGGTAAAATCATTTTTTAACCATTGAGGAAGTTTAGGATATTAAGGTGACATTGCCCCGGTTTGGGGAATAAATAAAAAACCTCAACTCCTTTTCAATTTCCCTCTCGTCCCATTTGGACAACTTTTCCGTTGTATCTTTATCCACCAAACTGAGTTTCTCTTTTTCAAACCCGAAGTTTATTGCCCGTGCGTATCAGAAAATCAAGAATATTTCTCGGACTGATTTTTTTGCCCATGCTTTTGATTGTTGGCTTGTTCCTGTATGTTGATCAAAATCAGGAGCTTGTGGTGGCCCGTGCCTTGAAGTCCTTCAACCAAAGTATCCCAGGAGAAATACAAATTGACTCTTCTCAGCCTGAGTTTTTCGAGAATTTCCCTTACATCTCCATTGACCTACGTGGTCTTCGCCTCTTCGAAGACAAGTCCAAAGGCACACCGATTGCCCAAGTGGATGATTTTTATCTTGGCTTTAACCTTTGGAACCTTCTCCAAGGAGACTACACCGTCAAAAAAATCAAAATTTCAGGAGGCTATCTTCACGCAGTCAAAGACCTCGACCAAAACCTCAACCTGATGAAGGCTTTGGTCAAGGCGGATGAATCGGACACGCTTGCTTCTGAGTCGATGGAATTTGATTTGGCTTCCTTCCAAATGGGGGATTTCTTCGCTTCTTATCTGGACCTTGGCGATAGCTTGGAGACCGATCTTCAGGTGGAAAAGCTCACTGCCTCGATCAGCTTTCGGGATTCGGTTTATCGGGTAGGTTTGGATACCCGAATGGACTTGGATGTGCTTTCCAAAGGTCTTCCAACTTTTCTCAGTCAGAAAAAAACCGGGCTGAAACTTGACTTGGTTTATGATAGTGAATCCCGCGAGCTTCAGGTGAATAAGTCCCAACTGGAACTCGAGGAGGCTGATTTCGAACTGGCAGGAAAAGTGGCCGTGCTGGATGCAGGGATGGATTTAAACCTGAAAGTCGAAGGGAGAAAGCCTGATTTTAATTTGTTGGGAGCTTTCTTGCCCAAAGAATTGGCCGATGGGCTGAAGCAGTATCAAAATCAGGGCGATGTTTTTTTCCGTGGATCTATCTTGGGAAAAGCCGGTGAAGGGGAGATGCCGGCTATCACTATTGAATTTGGGTGTGAGGATGCTTTTTTCCTAAAGACAGCCAATGCCCAAAAACTGGACGAGCTTCGATTTACCGGATTTTTCACCAACGGGGCAGAACGGAGCCTTCGAAGTTCGGAGTTTCATTTACAAAATTTCAAAGCAAAACCCGGAAAAGGCGATTTTCAAGCCAATCTGATTATCAAAAACTTTGAAGATCCCCATGTCAAAATCAATATGCTTGCAGCGCTTGACTTGGATTTTGTGGGGGAGTTTTTTGACTTGGAGGGTTTTGAGGGGATTTCTGGAGAGATCAAGCTTTCTATGGATTTTGATGAGCTTCAGGACGTCTCCATGGATCGGGCCGACCTGATTCAGCTCAAAGAGAGCGTTCAAAGCGAGCTGATTCTTTCCAATCTCAGCTTTTCTTTGCCAGGATTGGCTAAGCCGATTAAAAAAATGGATGTTCGGGCAATCCTAAAAGACGGTGCCTTAAGTCTTGAGCGGTTTGATATGGGAATTGGCTCTTCCGATTTGAGTTTGTCGGGAAGTCTGAGCGATTTTCCGGCCATCTTTCATCGGTTGGACGAGCCGGTGGAGGCGAAGTTGAAGCTCAATTCGACGCTATTTGATCTGAAAGATGTGTTGGGGGACAGTTCCTCGCTAGAGATAGTCCATGATCTTTCCGTCAGTCTTTCTTTTGATGCCATTGCCAAGGATTTGTTTGGGTTTGACTACCTGCCCAAGGGGAATTTTTTAATTGATGATCTGTATATGAAGCTGGAGAAATTCCCCCATGTCCTTCATGATTTTCATGCCGATGTGCTGATTGGGGCGAATGATTTGAGCATTCGGGATTTTAAAGGAGAGGTGGATCAGACCGATTTCCTCTTTACCGGCAAGGTGGAAAACTACCGAAAGTGGTTTCGGGAAGAACTGTCAGGGAAATCGAGCTTTACCCTCGATTTGATTTCCAGACAGATTCGGGTCAACGATCTGCTGACCTACGACGGGGTGAATTACCTACCGGCATCCTATCGGGATGAGACCCTTCAGAACCTCAGCCTGAAAGCCAAGATTGACCTCAACTACCAAAACGGGCTTCAATCCATGGATCTTAATCTGGAGCAGTTTAAGGGAAAACTGAGTCTCCATCCTCTGAAGCTGGAGTCTTTCTCCGGTCGGGTACACTGGGAAAACGGTTGGCTGGATGTAAGGGATTTTGGAGGGAAAATGGGCGAATCAGACTTTAGGGTCGATCTTTTGTATAAAAAGGAAAAAGACAGCACCGAAAAGAAAAATGAATTTCGACTTCGGGCAAAAGCCTTGGATTTGGATGCCTTGTTAGGATTTGAGGGCTTCGAAAAAGACACGAATCACCAGGAAGCCTTCAATATTTTTTCCCTGCCTTTTTCAGAAATGCGATTTGCCGCGGAGATCGGGAAGTTGAAATACCATACCTATTGGTTGGAGAAAATCCGCCTGCAGGCCCGAACCGATCCCGGTCATATGCTTTATCTGGATTCGCTTTCCATGAATGTGGCCGACGGGAGTTTGGGAATGAAGGGCTATTTCAACGGTTCCGACCCCGAGAATATTTACTTTTATTCTGACCTGAAGGCGGAAAAAATGGACATCGATCGGCTGCTGTTCAAGGTGGAGAATTTTGGGCAGGATTACTTGATCAATGAAAATCTGAAAGGAAGAATTTCCGGAAATATCAGCAGCAAATTCAAGGTTTACCCAGACTTGACTCCGATTTTGGATCAATCGGAAGCCAAAATGGAGCTGAGGGTGTATGATGGCAGTTTGATCAACTTTGCGCCCATGCAGGCCATGTCGTCCTATTTTGCAGACAAAAATCTGAACCGGGTGAGGTTTGATACACTCAGTAATACGTTCGAACTCAAAAATGGAACCCTCTTTATTCCCAAGATGGATATCAACTCCTCTTTGGGATTTATCGAATTGTCCGGCAAGCAAGGTTTGGATCTGACGATGGATTACCTGATAAGTGTTCCGCTCGGTATGGTCACCCAAGTGGGTTTTCGGGCCTTGTTTGGTGGAAGAAATCGCAACGAAATCGATCCGTATCAGGAAGATGCCATCGTCAGCAGGGCGGAGGACCGCAGGGTGCGCTTTGTAAACCTTCGGATGACAGGCACACCGGACAACTATGACATCAAGTTGGGTAGGAAGTAAAGAGAAATATCAGCCCTATCGGAGAGTTTTGTTTTAGTCAGGGGAATTAACTAGTGCTGGCCGAAGATTGCAACTTCACCCTAATATCCAAACCAATTTTGAATTGGCTTTAATATTGGAAATTTAGATTTTATGGTGATACCAGCTCCAACGGAGCGTCCTATTTCAGCCAAGGGTTCAACCTATGGTTAAAGATGGAACCCCAAAATCATCCCTCGCTGGCGCATAATTTTCGATTTGGAAAAGGACGTAGATCGCCAGCGAAACGGAGTTTAGATTTATAGTGATAGCAGCTCCAACGGAGCGTCCTATATCAGCCAAGGGTTCAACCCTTGGATAAAGGTTCAACCCCAAAATCATCCCTCGCTGGCGCATAATTTTCGATTTGGAAAAGGATGCCGATCGCCAGCGAAACGGAGAAGGTAAAATCATTTTTAAACCATTGAGGAAGTTTAGGATATTAAGGTGCCTTTGCCCCGGTTAGGAGAAAAGGTAAAAACCCTTAACTCCCTTTCAATTTCTCCCCCCGCCCAGACAACTCGGCAAGCTGCTGAATTCTTGCCTTTCTGGTCTTTTCGGTCTTGGCGAGCTTAAGCCAACGGAGCACAAATCGCTTGCTCGAATCATTGATCCCATGAAAAAAATCACTCGCTCCGGGGATTTGGTCTAATCCATCCTGCAGATCCCTCGGCACTTCCAGACGATCCACATCGTCCATAAAATCCCAAAGACCGACTTGCTTCGAATAGTCAATAGAACGAAAACCGGCCTCATGCATCCTTCCCTCAGCGATCAACTTGGCCGCCCGATCCTTGTAGGTTTGTGCCCAATGCTGCACCCTCCGGGGAGAAATCAACTGCATGGTCCGTCGATCGTCCAGCTTCCTGCGAATCCCATCTATCCAGCCAAAGCAGATCAATTCATCCAGAACAGCTTCTCGGGATAGGTACTTTTCGGGAACAGCCTTCAGATAAGTGACCAACCAAACCGATTCCTTTTGTTGGTGATTTTGCTCCAGCCAAGTGCGCAATTCGGAGGAGGAAGTGACTTCCACTTTCTGGAAATTATCGGTTGGGATCATGGGACAGGACTAAATTGCTTGGATAACCTGTTCCCTTGAGGGAGTGTTTGAGAGGGGGGTAAAAATCAACAAAAGCCAGAAATCTCATCTAGTCCTTTATACACCGAACCGAATATCCATCCGAGAATGAACTCTCAAAGGTGGAAAACAGGCGATCATCTTTAAAGCTCAGACTCACGATCCAGACCGACTCGGTGCGGGAATCCACGGTACTGCTCCACCAATAGCCGAAATTTCCTCCTGCCACAAAGCCTTCGTTTAGTTTGAGTAGGGAAAGCTCCCGAAATCCCCCCCGGCAAAGCTGAAAAGCCACTGGAATTGGTTCCGTTGCCCTGTTCGTTCCAGCCAAACTCTTGCTTTAGGAATTTTCCTACCAAGTCCTTTCCTCCCAGGCTGACCATCAAATCCAGCCAATCTGCCTGAGAGGGGATTCGCCAACCCTCAGGAGCCAACCCCCTGGGATCGGAAACCGCAAAGTAGTTGTAGAGCTTGCCGTAGGAAACGCCATTTTCTTCCTTGTTTTCAAAATAGCACCAGGCAGGCTGTCTTTTTCGGGCAGCTTGAGCCCATTCTTGGTAGGATCGGGCTTGAGGGATGGAGTCGCCGTTTCGGAAGGTGTGCACATTTAGGTTTTCTCCCATCCACAGCTGATGGCCAATGATGACCTCCGGGATGATTTCCTGAGCAAAAATCCGCTTAGAAATCGGAGCAAAGGTCAACAATACTAGCAGCAGGTATTTTCCGGAAACAGTTTGGGAGGACATCGGATTCATCAATTCGAACGACTATGCTGAATTTTTGATCCAAAATAAACCCTCAATTCCTGATCAGGCTATAAGTCATTTGCCGTATTTGTTTTTGGGGGAATGGGGTGGAGGTGATGGTTTTTGGCTTTGTGTTCGGGCGAGGCGATGTTTGGAAACAGGCTTTATCATTTTTCCTTTTGATACTTTACAAATTCTATGGCCTCTTTCATGGTTTCAGGAAAACGTCCATAATACTGAGAATCCTCCTTTTTAAATGCATGATCGTATCGAAATCCATTTTCGATTAAATACTCAACCACTTTCCATTTTTTTAATTCTGTCTTTTTTGGTGGTTGAAAAAGGTGACTTACTGTGATACTTGGTCCACCGCATTCGGGACATTTCGAAGAACTTGGTATTGTGAAATCCGTGCCTCTACTGAAAGCTTTTCTACAAGTCAGGCAAATGTCCTTATATCCCATTGATTGCTAATTTCAGTTTTTTTGTGAAAAGCTCCTTATGGCTTATCCTCCTAAGTTCAAATAAAAGTTACGAAATAATGCCTTCCCACTACCTACAATTCAATGAACCGGTCCCGATGAACTGGGAAGTCCAGTGTCCCGCACGTAAGGGGAATTTCAGGATTGAGAGAATTGCAAATTCTTAATGATATGAAGGCGTAGTTGCTCCCGTACAGCTGTCGGGATACGCCTAGTCCTAACTGCCTTTTCTACTCCAATGGGGGGTACTAAGCCAAGTTCTATTTGGCTTTACTACTCCCAGTGGGGTTTAGCGAATTGCAAATTCTTAATGATATGAAGGCGTAATTGCACACTATGCCTAGTCCTGACTGACTTTACTACTCCAAGAGGGGCTCAATTACTTTATTTACATCTCCTAATTGATTCATATATAAGACTATCGACCGTTTTGTTATATTCCAAACTTAGGAAATTCTCCATATTGCTTAAGGAATAAACGAACATTTCCACCAATTCATACTCAGTCACTTCATAGGGCAGGGAGTCTGTTTCCCTAATTGTGCCCTTATACCAAGCACCTATCTCTGAACTTCGTGCGCTTTTAATTGAATCCTCTTGTAATAAAACAGAGTAGTAATCTATTTCATCAATTTTCGTTCTGCTTCCGCCTTTTGATATGTAATAAAAATGGTGGTTTCTATATCCTGTTTTTTCTATGCTGCCTTGATATAATAAAATTCCATTTTCAGGGAAATTTAACTGTTCCCTTCCATTTTTCTTTGAAACCTCTTGTCCACAAGAAATTTGTTGAACAACTATTGCTTTACCCTCAAAATTCTCTGGAAAATTAAAATCAATCTTTTGAGCAGTCTCCTTATAAAATAAGCTTGTACTAAAAAGAAATAAATTAAAAAAAGGAAACCAAAGTATTACTGGCAAAACTGTGCAAATTACCTTGGTTAAAACCTTTACCCTACTAAACCAGACAAACCCAATACCTATGAAAAAGAAAGGAAAAACCTGAATTATTAAGAATGGGATTATTGACACCAAAAAGGTGAGGATAATTAGTGTAAGTCCAAAGATGTATTTTTTATCTTTCAATTAAGTATTCCTTTTTACTACATTTTAAAATGGACTTTGTCCGTTTAATTATGTGCCGTTGAGGGCTTGGATGGCAAATGAAAGAGGAATGACTGATTTATCCGACTACTCCGAAGCTGTATTCCGTGACCGAACCTTATTTGAAACCGAAATTACAAATTAACACCACACCCCGCAATGGTCACATACATTTGATTAGCTGCTTTTTTTCACTTCAGTCCAGTCAATCGAACAAACGTGTAATTGTCACGTCCTTTCGCTCCGTTTACAGAACTTTTCCAGGTTATTTTTATTTCATTGTCGGTAATTCTTCCTTTATAATGAACAGTCCCAGTCAGGCCAGTTGTTGAAAATTTGATTTTTGTCCCAGTGACAACATAATTTCCCTTACTAACTTGCCCTGCATTTATGTGAAACCAGTCCGTTATTTCGTCTAATTTTCCTTCGCAGTCAGTTCCAACGCTTATAACTTTTCCGTCTGGATAAAACCGTAAATAAAATTGCGATCCCTCATCGTCATCTTCTTCAATAAAGCACTTTGTCTCATATAGTCCGTCAAATGACAAACCCGATTGTCCAATTTGCCCAAAGAAAGAAATCCATATCAGTGTATGTATAATTGTTAGCGTTATCTTCATTTGATTTTTATATCTGATGGCTTCTCCCGTGAATAAAATTTTCTAATTGAAGCAAATTACAAATTTGTTGGTAGAAAGGCGTAGTTGCTCCCGTACAGCTGTCGGGATACGCCTAGTCCTAATTGGCTTTACTATTCCCGGGTGGGGGGTTCTTAAGGACTTCTGGGTTTTTCCCGTCCCTCATCATCTTCCATTTTTCCTTACGGATGATGTAGCTGTGTTTGTCTATAATTCTTAGAGCATATTCGAGCTTAGTGTGAATTTCATTTTGCGGTGTGGAATCTGAAATTTGTGTTAATATTTCATTCTAAAGAGAGTCAAAATTGAATGTTTTCTTATAGAGCGAATACTTTGCAATTGAGTCAAATGCTTGTATTACGTATTCTTTTTGGGGATAAGAATTCGTGCTAGTCTCACAAACTACTATACCTACAATGAGAAATATGCAAAAGAATGTGTTCCTTTTCATTTTAAATTACACCCAACGTCCAACTAAAATGAGTATGCGCCTCAGTTGTTAGAAGCACAAAAGTTTCTCTTTTGAACTATCAAATCAAAGGGCACAGTTCGCATATTTATTTTAGTGTTTGTGTGTGCCCAGCATGGGCATCTGATATCGAAGATATCAAATTATTCCAGAGGGTGAAAGTCCCTTATGCGCGGGGGTAACGCCCTGAAGCATTAGCAAGTCGCAAGGTGGTTTGTCGTAAGGCATGCACTGAAGGAAGCGAGCCTGCAAACCCCGGTTCCAACGAACAGGAACTGGATAAGGAGGCCTGACAGGTCGGATAAGGTAGCACAGCATACTGACGTCCCAAGGGTGGGGAACCATCAAGTGCCTGCCTGGTAGATCCAGTGGAGATTGGGGGAAGGAATATGCTCTTACCTGGGGAGATCTCTGGATGTCGAGAACATTCAAGAGAAGTCAGCAGAGGTCATAGTAGCTAGCAGAAACGAGCCATAAGAACTATGGAGGCCTCATGAAACTGGCGAAGGACTGAACATTGGATTACGTCCAAATTCGATGAGGAGTTCCGTCCTGCGGAATAGCCTTTTCCTAAGCAGGACTGAGCGTTAATAAATCTTCCTGTGGAAGATTTTAGCGAAGGGCCGGAATGCAGGGGAGGGTTACCAGTTTTAATAATGATAGAACAAGTACTTAACCGTAAGAACCTCTTCAAAGCCTACCGAAAGGTGGTGCAGAACAAAGGCTCGGCAGGTGTGGACGATATGATGGTCACCGAACTGTTTTCCTTTCTGGAAAGCAATAGGAACAGCCTTCTGACCTCCATCCTCAACCATAGTTATGTACCCAAACCTATCAAGGGAGTGGAAATTCCCAAGAGTAATGGAAAGACCAGATTACTTGGAGTTCCCACAGTGGTAGACAGATGGCTCCAACAGGCGGTAAGCCAAGTACTGATGACAAAATATGAACTCACATTCGAAGATCACAGCTATGGCTTCCGTCCCGAAAAGAACATCCATAAGGCTCTAACACAAGCCCTGAAAAACATCCCTGTCTGCCGACAGGCAGGAATGATGGCTACCAGGACATTGTGGATATCGACCTGAAAGGATTCTTTGACGAAGTGGACCATTCGGTTTTACTTCAATTGATCTACCAGCGGGTGAAATGCCCGACCACCCTGAGGCTTATCCGAAAATGGCTGCGTGCACCGATCCAGATTAACGGAAAACTACACAAGCGTAGAAAAGG
>NZ_BTPD01000012.1:0-150701 GCF_036245625.1 Algoriphagus confluentis | reverse complement strand
TTCCCCTCGGCATCATAGACAAAGGTAGCGGGGACTCCAGTCAATCGAAAGGCAGAGGCCAGTCTAAAAAGGGTGTCAGAATAAAAGCGGTGCGTATCCAAACTATCAAGCCTATAGTGTTCTGCAAAACTCTTGACCTCCTCAACCGACTCGGAGGAAACCCATAAAAAACGGGTGAGCGAATCCGCTCTAAAAGTTCTTTCGATCAACTCCGCCTCAGACTGACAGATCGGGCAGGTGGAATTGAAGTAGATTAGCACAGAAGGATTATTAAAGGTTTGCATTTTTAAATTTACAGACGCTCCTTCGGCCGAAACCATCATTATAGAGGGAATAGAACTATAAGCTGATTGCAACTCCTGCTTTATGCTATATCTAGTGAAACCAATCCAAGCACCAATCACAATCAATCCTATTAGTAGAATTGGGAATAGGTATTTCATCCGCATAGCCCTAGCTGTTTCCCAAAGAAATAAACATCACAAATACTACCCAACAAAAAAGGAAGCTTACATAGTATCCCAATACTATTTTAAGCATAGCGTCCAAGGAGCTCTTCAAATATTGTTTCTAACCGCTTAAATAACTGGACCAGTTTTGTTGCCTAAACTTAGGAACAAAATGATCGAAGAACTAATCAAGAATGCCCGACTCTCCTCGAGTGGTCGAAAATTACTTACCTCAGAACAAAAAGCCTTTATTGTAGAAGATTGGGAGTCTTCTGGCTTATCTTGCCCAGAATATTGTCGGCGACATGGACTGATCACCAGTCAAGTATACAGCTGGCGTTCACTTGCTAAATCAGGAGCGATTATGAGTATCAAAAATCAAGGAGACCTGCACTCCAAAGCCGAATTGGAAATGCTTAGAAAAGAGAATGAGGAGCTCAAAAAGGCCCTTGGAGAATCCACGCTGGATATCAAAATCCTAAAAAAAAAGTTAGAAATGGATCAACTACGAAACAAGAAATTGAATCGTTATCCAGGGAATTCGGATTGAGTATGAACAAGACCATCAAGACATTAGGGGTGCCGAAGTCCTCCGTGTACTACAAACCAAAACCCTATCCTGAGCGCAAAAGTACGGCTCGCAAAGAGCTATGCGAGCAGATGAAAACCGCCATCCTAGAGATCACTGCAAAGAAATCTACCTATGGTGTCCCCCGGGTCAAAGCCTTGCTCAAGCGAGACTATGGCCTACAGGTGACCAAGTACATTGTGCACCGGTTTATGAAAGAAGAAGACCTATTGATTACTCGTCATCGCACCAGAGGCAGTAGCAGGATACATTCCGGACAGATCGCAGTGCCGGAGCCAAACACCCGATGGGCTAGTGACATTACTTCCATTAAATGCTGGAACGGAGAAAAACTTCGGGTGGCCTTTTTGATGGATTGTTGTGACCGATCCATTATCGCCTGGAGAGCAGGAAAACATATGCAGGCAATAGATATTGAATTAATGGTTCAAGAAGCCTTATACAGCCGTTTTGGCGAGAACCTTCCGCCAACTGGGCAACTCCAATTCCTTCATGATAACGGACCAGAGTTCATTGAAAAGAACCTTAAAAAGAGCCTGAAATCTTGGAATATTGACGATTGTAATACCCCAACCTATTCACCACAATCCAATGGTATGTGCGAAGCATTGAATGCAACCTTTAAAAGAGATTATGTCTATGAAAACTGTCTGGATTCCGCTCAAATCGTTCTCGAGCAGATCCCTCATTGGGTAAACGAATACAATACCTTTGCCCCACACTCGGCCTTAAATATGAAAACACCAAATGAATTCTATAACTTTAAAACCGCAGCCTAACTAGTCCAACTTTTGAGCGGAAAGAGCAATATTTGGCTAAGAGGAAAGCCATGAGTATCCAATAAACGACTTCAAAAACATTCAATACTTTGAAAGGATAAAACAACCATTCCTGAAGTGACTCAGCATCAAATAAACTAAATAAAGACAGTGGCGCAAACAAACGAACCGACTCCATCGATACGGGATGAAAGGAAAACCATATAATTTTGATCAGCAGGGGAATAAAGAAAATAAACTCAGAAATAAGAACTATTCCAAAGACCTTTCTATAACTGATTTCATATTTAGCTAAATACAAACCCAAATAAATCAGCATAGCAGGAATCTGAAGGGCTATCAGTTGAATCAGCAATTTAATAGGATAAGTAACCCAGAGCCATTCTTTGCGAAAATCAAGCAACTCATAAACTCGAGATTCGGAAAACTTATCAGAATAAAATTCATAAAGAACCAAATCATTCAAAACCACGTAATCAATAAAAAAATAGAAAAGAACATAAAAAATAAAGTATATGATAAGAAGTACCTTCATTACTTGCTAAAGAAAACATTTAAGTCCTTAATCCACTCTTTCAAAAGTCATTTCGGTCGGGCCAAGTTCTCCACCTTTTCTTACAAACCTTAATTTCAGATTCGAATCATTTACAGAAGATACAAAGAACTTTATAGGGTTTACTTTTCCAGATTCAAAAACAATCAGAGTATCTGATTTTAAGAGAAATTTTCCTTTCTTTTCCGAAACAGAGAAGTCAGGACCGGCATTCGTGAAAAAAATAGAGTCCTTCTGAAATGAATAAAAGGTATTATTCAAAACGAATTCCATACCTTGAATAGCATCTAACTTCTTTTCCTCCGACAATTTATTAAATGCATCGCTACCGACCATAGTCGTAAAACCAGTAAAATCAACCAACTTCCACCTTCCTTCTAAATTACTATTATAAAACAAGGAGGTTACTAGGAGTAAGACAAATATAAAGTTCATCGTTAAGATTTTCGATTAAAAAGCTAGCCTACATAAGAATGCAGGCTAGCAACTCAATTAGGCTTGAGGACAATTTGCTACCCAAGTATCATAAAGTAAAAGCCAAAGCTCATCTGATCCTTGAAAACCTCCGCCAAAAAGCAGCAGTTCAGCATCCTCACAATACCCTGATCCCACCAGATTTTCCATCTGGTCATTTGTTAATTTTTCCATAGTTGTTAATGGTTAATTGTTAGAAATAATTAAAAGAATGGTTGATTTTAAAAAATCAGTTCCAAACTTCCAAATACCTAACCGTCAGATCATTGCAATTCTTAGAAAAGTACAAACTGAAAAACGGATTTTTTCGGAATATTCTTCTGAATTCTTAGGTCTACCCACCCCCCTATTCCTTAGTTTATTTGGGGTTTATCTAAACTAACAAAATATTTCATCGAATTTCAACTATTTTTTAATTATTTTCAATTCTTGGAAAAATCAAACGATAAATTTAATACCCCTTGTTAAGGAACTGGGCGGAGTCCCTAGCTTCAAAAAAATCAAACTTCTGATTCTTGTATTGAGAATAGGCGAATCATTGGTCTTCTGCCTTAAAAAATCGCTCACAGATTACACAGACTTGCACAGATTATTGAAAGGACTACAAGCTTCTCACTGCCAACTGAATTCAACAACACTGCAAACTGAACACTGCAAACTGCCTACTAGACAGCCGGTTCCTGCTGACTCAAGCAGTGAAAACTGCCCAAACCCCAGATGATATCTGTACTGTCGATACCGATCACACGCCTACCCGGAAAGCAATCTGTAAGGATATCCAGAGCTTTCTGATCGTTTTTATCCCGAAAAGTCGGCACTACGACCACTTCATTCCCAGTGTAGAAATTAGCATAGGAAGCAGGAAGCCGCTGATCTTCCCAGATCACGGGACTAGGCATAGGGAGCTCCACGATATTCAGTTGCTTGCCATTTTCAAGCCTCATTTTCTTAAGGAGCTCAAGATTTTCAGCCAGGATATGGTGATTCTCATCGACTTTGTTTTCCTCCACTACCGTCACCACGGTATCCTCATTCACAAAGCGGGTGATGTCGTCGATATGCCCATCCGTATCATCCCCGATGATGCCATCTCCAACCCAGAGGATATGCTTTACCCCATAGTAATCACAGAGGTACTTTTCGATTTGGGCTTGGTTGAGGTGCGGATTGCGGTTTTCATTCAGTAAACAAGCCGTTGAGGTCAAGAGTGTTCCCTTTCCGTTAAACTCCACCGAACCGCCTTCCATGACGATTCCAGGTTTGAAATAGGGAATACCCAAGTGCGCCGCAATGCGAATCGGAATCTGATTATCCAGATCGTGAGGAGGATATTTTTCCCCCCAAGCGTTGTAATTCCACTTCACGAGCACCTTCTTGATTTCCGCCTTTGGATTGATCAAAAAGGCAGGTCCATGGTCCCTGCACCAAGCGTCATTGGTAGGGAAAAAGTGGAAGAAGATCTTGCTCAAATCCGCACCTGCTTTTTCCAGATGTGCCAAAGCAAAGGCTTTCATGGCTTCATCTGCCACATTGATATTCACCTTTTGGCCTTTGGCTACTTCAGTGATAAACTGGGAATAGGGTGCAAAAATCGTCTCGATTTTTCCCGGCCAGCTTGCCTCTTTGTGGGGCCAACTCAGCCACATGGATTCCTGAGGAGCGAATTCAGCCGGGAAATAATAGCCCAATTCAGCCGGAGTCACTGCTCCGCTTTTGGCCAAGTCAAACAAATCTGCCATCGCTTAGTCTTCGTCTAGGAAACGCTTGGTGATCGGATCGTAGGAATCGATTCTTCGATCCCGGAGGAAAGGCCAATGGGTTCTATATCTGTCGGAACCTGTCAAATCCAATTCTTCCACATGAACTTCCTCTTCCAGATGCGGAGCCTTGTAAGTCACCCGTCCAAAGGCATTGGACACGAATGATCCTCCCCAAAACTGCATGGGCCCTTCGATTCCGGTTCGATTCACGGAAACTACAGGAATTCCATTAGCGACTGAATGGGACCGCTGAATTGTCTGCCAAGCATTGTATTGATCTTCATTGGTCTGCTCGTCCTGATGTAGAGCCCAGCCAATGGCAGTGGGATACACCAAAAAGTCGGCTCCTTTCAAAGCAGTGATTCGAGCTGCTTCCGGATACCACTGATCCCAGCAGATCAGCACGCCGATTTTGCCAAATTTGGTTGGGAAAACCTTGTAACCCAAGTCTCCTGGAGTAAAATAAAATTTCTCAAAATAGCCCGGGTCGTCAGGAATATGCATTTTTCGGTATTTACCGAGGTAAGTTCCGTCTGCATCAAGAACTGCCGTGGTATTGTGGTAAAGCCCTTCCGCACGCTTTTCAAACAGGGAAGCCACGATGACCACGCCAAGCTCCTTGGCCAAGGCTCCGAGTGTCTCAGTTGATGGACCGGGGATGGCTTCGGCAAGCTTGAAGTTTTCGTAATCCTCCACATCGCAGAAGTAGAGCGATCTAAAAAGTTCCTGCAAGACTACGACTTGCGCGCCTTTTTGGGCAGCGGTGCGGATGCCTGCTAGGGTTTTCTCCATGTTTTCGGCCACATTCCCAGAGCAACTGAGCTGGACCAGACCTACTTTGACGGTTTTGTTTGCCACGGCTAAAAGATTTTTTGATTCGTAGGCAAAGATACCTTGGAAGGTGGGGAATGGCAAATGGGGAGACTGATTGAAAGATTGGAAAATTGAAAGATTTAAAAATTAAGATTTTATTAGGGACATAAAACAATCTCAATAAAAATATAGGTATATCCGCAATGACACCAGTAAATCAAAATGGTCTCGTCATCGCTCGGCCTCCAGATTCGAGTTATTGATGAGAAGGGAGAAAAATGGGACTGTGCCCCATTTTTCTCCCCTCCAACCTGGAAAATCAACGGTCACCAAGCTGTAAGCTTCCCCGAAAATTGGGCCAGTCAAAAGTTTACTTTTCACCCGATAAGCGAAGGTAAGTGAATACTCCAAGCGGTTCAAGACCAAGGCGAGCGGTTGGCTTGGGCCAACCGGTCTTGAGCCGCTTTCCGCATTCACTTTTGCGCTGCTTAACGGTTGGAAAAGCAAAAGATATGTTCATGTTAGTTCTTCCAATAAGTCCACGGGAGTCCGATATCCAAGTGCCTCATGGGGCCTTTCCCGGTTATAGTCGTCCAGAATGTTGAGCAGACGGAAGTGCCTGCCGCTCCACAGGCTGTCGCTCATGAAGTCGACAGACCAGACCTGGTTGATCGATTCTGGTCTATACAGGGCCTGTTTGGTCCTTGCCGGCAGCCGCTTCTTGTGTCTGCGCCTGATGTTCAGTCCCATGGCAGAATAGATGCGGTAGACCTTTTTATGGTTCCACGGATGGCCTTTTCTGCGAAGCCGGTAATGGGACTGCCAAAAGCCAATGGCAGGGTGTTTGGCTACCAGTTCTTCCAGGGCCTGGATCACGGGCATGTCGTTTTTGGGTTTGGGTTGATACTGGAAAGTACTTCGAGGCACGCTGAGCGTCTTACACGCCTGACGTTGGCTCACTCCATGTTCTTCGACCATGAACTGAACCAGCATGCCTTTTTCGTCAGGCGTCAGAGCTTTTTTGAGACAGCATCCTTTAGGGCTTCATGTACCAAGCTTAGCTCTGCATACATCCGCTTCAGGCGGGAATTCTCTTCCTGAAGTTCTTTCAGCTTTTTGACCTCACTGGCTTCCATCCCGCCATACCGCTGCTTCCATTTATAAAAAGTGGTGGGGGTTACTTCCATCTCGCGGCAGATTTCCTCTACTTTTCTGCCTGCCTCATGAGCTTTGATCGCTTTGACGATCTGCGTTTCTGTGAATCTCGATTTTTTCATAATAACCATTTAAAGTTGATAAATTCAATTCAACTTTCAAATGGCCGACTTTTAGGGGAGCTTACAAAGCGAAGCCGAGGTAAAACCATATAAAATTCGGTAACTGGCAGGATTACAGACAATAAGATTAAAATTTTTGGTTCTTGAAAAGTGTTCAGAAGAAAAAATTATAATCTCTACTTTGGTTCAATATCCTCACAATCAAAATACCCTTCTCCTCCAGCTGATAAAAAATCAAATGGGATTTATAAACAAATAACCTTAAGCCTTTTGAAACAAAATCAGATTGTTTGCCCATAAGTGGGAATTGAGCCAATTTCTGCAAGGATTCCTCTAGCCCTAAGACATAATTATTGGCCTGAAGGTATCCAAACTGAAAAATCCCATAAGTATAGATCTCAACAAGATCTTCTTCAGCTTTGACTGAAAGCCTAAAGCTTGCCATCAGATTTCAGTTTGACTTCCACCTCTCTCATAATTTCAGTAAAGGATTTATTCGATACTCCTGAGTCTAATCCTTCCTGAATTGCGATTTTCAATTCTTTCAGCTTGGTTTTTCGTTCTTGATCCTGACGGATAAGATGACGTAGATACTCTGATTCATTAGTGAAATCCCCCTCCTCAATTTGGGCTTTTATCCAACGGTCTTGCTGATCCGTGAAAGTCACTGTTTTCCTTATTACTGCCATATCTCCTTTACTTACACCAATATTCATACGATTAGAGCAATATTGGTTATTAATTCTAAAATACCAATAACTACTCCCCTTTCCTACATTAAGATCCAAAGCTCACACTGAACAGACTCGTCAAAACTTAATAAGGCATGCCGCCCGAAAATACCCAAAAACTGACCTTGTGAATCACCTGCCGCGGCTGGAGATTGCAGGTCTTCTTGAAATCAATGGAATCCATTTACTTGGGCTTTGGACTCCATTTAAACTCCAATGGATAGATTTTTTAATCGATTTTCTCCGTGGTGCCAATCTCTTTTTCTCGGACATTTCTTCGGAATTCAAAGTGAATAGGCAAGAGTGAGGGTCTTATAGCTGAAATTCGATTCCACCTCATATTCCGTAATTTAGAAATACCTCTGAGTTAATGGAATAGACGAAATTCTAACTTTTTAAATCTGGCGAAAACCTCATCAAAATTACCCTTTATAAATATTGATTCTGAAAGTGGCTTTAAAATCATATACCTTCAGAGAAGGATCATTTTGCTTGAAAAACTTACCGGTCATCGTCCCTTCCATGATTCGGTTTGCTTCGTCAAATTTAGTGATCTGCATGCTAAGCGGAAGGTCTGCAGGTTTGGGGCTGATTTCAGGTCCAATGTACCGGGACAAGTATTGGCTTCCGTTCACTTCCAAACTATTGGTAAAAATGGAAGGGTAAGACCCTACTTTGAGGCTTTGGGGCATGAAAACTATCATGTTGACGCAATCTCTTCCTTCTCCTGTGCCGCATTTATTTCCATACTGCATCGATATAGAGTAATCGAAAAAATTGTAAATCAACACATTAAGTCCCGGAGTATTATCTGTGATTCGTTCAAATCCAGTTCCGGGGATTAGGTTTTCCTCCAAAATTTCAGATCGATACTTCGTTCCGTCTAGGGTAAACTCCATGTATAAAGCTTTCTTCTCTTCTATTACAGGGTCGGGTTCTTCCGTTTCGGAACAGCCCAGAAGAAGAGGGATAAAAGGCAAAATAAGCAAGCGTAAATAAGCGGTGGTACCTAGGAGTTTTTTCATGTTTTTCTTAAAAATATCTATCAAATGTACTCTTAAGAAAAGTCCTGAAAAATACCCTATATCGGGTATTTTTTTAGTGTTTTTATTATCGGATAATTGGGAAAATATACCCCTATCCAGCTATGACACTAAGTGAACAATTAGTCTTCTGCAAAAAATGCCATAACAGAAGATTCGATGCCAATCAAGGCCTGGTTTGCTCCCTGACCAGTGCAAAACCCAATTTCCAAACTACCTGTGAAACCTTTCATCTGGACGAAAGAATGCAGGCGGAATTATTAGAAAGCTCAGAAGAAATCACAACTGAAATTCCCGCCAATATTCCCCAACAGAAGTACCAAGCGCTTCTCCAGGAACAAAATCTCTCTTTAGCCATCACCGGGGGGATTTTGGTAGGATTGCTTGGAGCAGTTCTCTGGGCGGCAATTACCGTAGCTACGGGATGGCAGATCGGTTATATTGCACTGGCTATCGGAGCAGGCGTTGGTTTTTCCATGCGCTATCTAGGCAAGGGAATCGAGCAGGTATTTGGGATTTCCGGTGCTGCAATCGCTGTTTTCAGCTGCGTGATTGGCAACTTTTTAAGTGTTTTGGCTTTTATCGCCGATGCAGAAGGGTTGACTTATTTGGACACATTGCTTTACTTTGACTACAGCTACACCTTGGAACTTTTGGCCGAAACTGCCCAATTCATGGATTTGGTTTTCTATGCCATTACAGGCTACGAGGGGTACAAATTCGCCTTCCGACAATTTACTGGAAGTGAATTGGTAAGCATGGCGAAATAAAAGATGATTTTCTGAAAAATTCCTATACAATTTCTCAAGTTTTGACCATGAAAGACCCTCAGGCCATTTTCGATTATTATTTGGACAAAATAAATGAGAAAGACTTCGATCTGGCTGAGGTAAGGAAAACACTGGAGAGGGAAAACTTTCCAGAGGAGGAAATTCGACCCCTAATCAAGCGACTGGACAATGAACTGCAGCGGCAGGCATTTTCAAAAATCAATCAATCCAATCGGGTCAATTTGATGGGATTGGGATTGTTTCTTATAGCCTTGGGCTTGGTGGTCACCTTGGGCACCTTCCTGGGGATAATCCCTTCCGGCAATTCCTTTATTCTGGCATACGGCCCGATTTTTGGAGGACTTGGGATCACTGTTTCAGCCTACTTGAGTAAGAAGAGACTGCGAAAAGCAAAGGGTAAATTCGAGAATTCGAATTGGAAAAAGTAAATGGAAGAATTTCAGAACCGAAGTTTTAATTGACCTTTTAGAAATCCATCACCGCGCTTAACTTCTCCCTCAGTTCCCAAGCTTTTTCAGTACTGAGTATTCCGAGTTTTTCCAAAAATCGGGGATTTTCCAAGGCATGGAATTGATCCAAGAAAATCAAGGAATTTTTTTCCTATACCGGTTTCTGAAATACCCATGTGAGCTCAAAGAGAGATTTATACCTTGATGAATGTTCAAAATCTTTTCTTTCCTACAGGCGTTCATTAACTTAGAATTGACTATCAAAAACTAACATGTCAACCACACTCAAATCCTCCATCCATCAGCTTGTAGATGAAATCGAAAATGTGCAACTGCTGGAAACGATTAGGGATTTTCTTGCCTCAAGAAAAAACTCTAAACCTGGTCAACTTTGGGCAGAACTGCCTGAAGAAAAGAAACAGGAAATTTTATCGGCCTTAGAAGAATCGGAGGATGAATCAACCTTGATTACAAGGGAGGATTTTTTGAAAAGAGAAAAATGAAAATCCTCGTAAGCAAACGAGCCAACAATGACTTTCAACGGATCCTAGATTACCTAGAATATAATTGGGGTAGTGCTTCTGTAGAAAAGTTCAAAATCTTAACCGATGACTTTTTGGATATTTTGGAGAGCTTTCCTGAAATCGGCTCTATGGAATTCCCCGAAAAAAATATTTTAGGTTTTCAACTAACCCCACAAACTCTTGTTTTCTATATAATCAAAAAAACTCACATCTTGATTTTAGCATTCTTTGATGTCCGCCAAAACCCAAAGAGAAAGAACTTTTGATTAAGAAGCTCAAAAATCCATCACCGCGCCTAACTTCTCCCTCAGTTCCAAAGCTTTTTCAGTACGGAGTATTCCAAGTTTTTCTCAATTCAACTTTTAGTCAGAGACAAAGATTTATCAGAAAAAATCAAGCTACCCCCTCATCGATCAGCTGATCAAATTCCGCATTCACTTCCATGGACGAATCTCTTACCAGTTGAGAAGCTTTTGCGAATGCTTTGGCCAACTTCTTCCGCTTATGATAGAGATTGTAAAAATCAATGGCCTCATTGATGTACCTATTTCTTGGAATTCCCTTTTCCTTGAGAATATCCTCTGTTTCCTCAAAAACAGATTCATTGAGTTTTAAAGAAAGTGTTTTAATAGATTCTTGAAGTATTACTAAAGGTATATACTTTCCTTTTCCAAAGAAAATTCAAATGAAGCATTCATTAAAAAGTCTGATATCATACAACCCAACCCTACTTGGTCTAAGTCTCAATAAATCCTACTTTTAACTCAACCTAAACCCATTAACCTATGAAAAGACTCTTTCTTGTGACGCTCCTGTTTTGCCTTGGAGCATTTTCCACTTTTGCGCAAAAAGGCACCAAGGAACGAATCAAAGTGCACAGCAAAGCCCTAGAAGGCAATCTGATCGGAGATCCGGCTGACCGGGAAGTGACCGTTTATCTTCCTCCCTCCTACGCTGCCAATCCCGACAAGCGCTTCCCGGTGCTTTACATGCTCCATGGATTTACAGACACCGATTCCCAATGGTTTGGCTGGGAAAAGCACTGGATCAACTTACAAGACGTGATCGAGCAGTCTTTAGCCGAAGGCCTTTCGAAGGAAATGATCGTAGTCATGCCCAATGCCTTCAACCGCTTCAAAGGCAGTATGTATGCGAGTTCCGTCACGATCGGAGATTGGGAAACTTTCGTCACCCAAGAACTCGTCAGCTACATCGATGCCAATTACCGCACCATCCCGACCAAGGAAAGTCGGGGTCTAGCCGGCCACTCCATGGGAGGCTATGGCACCTTGCGATTGGGCATGAAAAATCCAGAGGTCTATTCTGCAATCTATGCACTCAGCCCCTGCTGCATGGACGGCGGAGCATCCACAAATTCCGAACTGATGAAAAAACTGGAAAGCCTAAGCCCTGACCAACTTCAGGAAACTTCATTTATGGAAATAGCAATGCTCGCCACCTCGGCAGCTTTCGCTCCCAATCCCAAAAATCCTCCCCTATTTCTGGATTTACCGGTGAAAGATGGGGAAGTGAGGCAGAATATCATCAACAAGATCGTCGCCAACCGAACCCTCAACTTTGTCGATCAATACATTCTGAATCTCAAAAAACTCAAAGCAATTGCGATCGATGCGGGACTACAGGACCGGGGAATCAGCGAAGCCACCAAAAGCCTGCACGAAACCTTGGATTCCTACCAAATCGATCATTTCTACGAAAGCTACGAAGGCGATCACCTCAATCGTATTGCCGAGCGGATTCAGACCAAAGCGCTTCCCTTTTTCTCTGAAAATCTGAAATTCTAAATCAGAATAACTCCATATTCCTTTAGGCCTCAATCCTTGTATTCTGGATTGAGGCCTTTTTCATTTGATTTTTACCAAGAGAAAAATTATCGCTTGTCGCTTCCAAAGGTATTTTCTATTTTCACACTTTGAGACAATAGAAATTATACCTATGAAAAAAATCATCCTTCTCATGCTCACTGCGCTCCTAATCCAAGCGGAAGTTTTCCCCCAAGAAGCACTTTTCCGAGCACAAAACATCATTTCGCCAGAAGTGCACGAAGACAATTCGGTCACCTTTCGGGTATTTGCCCCCAATGCCAAGGAGGTCCAAGTGACCGGAGATTTTCTTCCTACAGTGAAAGTGGACTCGCCCATGGGTCAAATCGACGGACCCGGTAAAGCCGCTTTGACAAAAGATGAAAATGGCGTTTGGTCAATGAAGACTGCCCCCATAGGTCCCGAGCTATACAATTACTCCTTCATCGTAGATGGATTCACGACCACCGACCCAAACAATCCCTTCCTGATACGGGATGTGGCCTCAGCTTTTAACATATTCATCGTCGGAGGAGGCCATGCAGAGCTGTTCAAGGTAAATGATATCCCTCACGGTTCGGTGACCAGGAGATGGTATGATTCTCCGGGCTTGGGCATGGACCGTAGGATCACCATTTACACTCCTCCAGGATACGAAAAATCAACTGAAACTTACCCTGTTCTTTACCTTCTTCATGGAGCTGGAGGAGACGAAGAAGCTTGGATCAATCTTGGGAGAACAGCCCAAATCCTAGATAATCTCATCGCTGAGGGTAAAGCCAAGCCGATGATCGTGGTCATGCCAAACGGCAATGTGATCCAAGACGGTGCCCCCGGAGAAGGGAGCAGAAACATGTACAAACCTCAGTTTATGATCCCGAAAACCATGGATGGAACCTATGAAGGTGCTTTTGAGGATATCATCAAGTTCGTAGAAAGCAACTATCGGGTGAAGGCTGACAAGGCCAACCGCGCCATAGCAGGCCTATCCATGGGTGGATACCATACGCTTCATATTTCAAGGTACTATCCGAATACATTTGATTACATGGGACTTTTCTCGGCTGCCATCATGCCTAGAGAAGATGCCACCGGAAAGGTGTACAGCAATTTTGATGAGACCCTAAAAGCCCAAATGGATAATGGCTATAAACTCTATTGGATCGCAATCGGGAAAACCGACTTCCTCTATGATGCCAATCAGCAATACATTGCAAAGCTAGACTCCATGAAAATGCCTTACGAGTACGTGGAAAGCGAAGGCGGCCACATCTGGAGAAACTGGCGGGTGTATCTAAGTCAATTTGCCCCTAGATTATTTCAGTAATACAAAAAAAGGTTGTCTCAAAAATGAAGCTTGTCACATTGAGCACTTGAGAGACGAGAGTCTCGAAATCGAAATGTCGTCCGGAAAGCTGGAAATGGCCTTCGATTCCGCTCAGGCTGACAACGTAACGATTTATGAGACAGCCTCTTTTTGCTTCAATCCACAGGAACTGCCCCAGGAGGAAGCTTTTGCACGATCCGAAACTGCCCTTTGGTTACTTTTACTTCTTGCCCGTCTTTTGTTTTGAAAGTTCCCGCAAACTGTCCTTCGACTGTACCTATAAACAGGCTGAAAGTCCCATTCATAAAGCTATACCTAGTTTGCTTCCCTTCAAATTTGTTGATTTTGACTGTACAGGAAGAACCTGGAATACGCTCCGATTCCAAAAAACCATATTCATGCGCCGAATAAGCATAATGCTTTACATTACCTTTCTTCACAAAAGCGGTCATGAATAGGTTGTTTCCGAAAGTTCCATTCCCCGGACCCAAATCATGTCCGGCCTCATACGTACCTGCACCTAAAGGAATCCAATAAAATCCTCCGAAATTAAAGTCATTGGATGGTCCCCAAAAATTGACCGAAATGGATTTGTCCACATTCAGGGTATTGAGTATTTCAGCATAGTTGCTCACCTCCACCCCGTCGATTTCCATCTCATACTGACTTTCCTCACCGGTTAAGGTAAAGGGAAAGTTCAAATCATTGGACAGCTGCTGGGGATCATCCGGATCCAGGTCCTCCCCGTCAGCACAGGAAGCCATCACTACTCCTATACTCAGGAGCCAAAACCAATTAATAAAACATTTTTTCATCATTTCTACCGTTTTTATCCTTTCCAAAACTCTTGGAATTACCCACCAATAGCCATACGGCAAATGCCCTAGTTTAAAGAGCGAGAGTCTGTTTCCAAATAATCCTTAAATACTCTTGGCGGGAATAGGAGAATTGAAATTTTCTATTTTACTTTGAGTTACAAAGTACTTTTAAAATGAATAAAGCAGAACGAGAATTAGCCGAAATCAAAGCCATGATGGAGCGGAGCACCCGCTTTCTTTCCCTCAGCGGTCTATCCGGAGTATTGGCCGGAATCTATGCCCTGATTGGTATAGGAATGGTAGCTTATTGGATTTATGGCTCGGAGACGGGACTTTTCGAAGGGATGGAAATTCTTACTACCCGGGAGATACTCCATCGAACCTTAACCACCGCGGGATTAGTCTTGACTATTGCCTTGGTCTCTGCCTACTTTTTGAGCCAAAAGAAAAGCCAAAAAAACGCAACTAAACTCTGGACAGCGTCCAGTCGGAGATTTTTTGCCACCCTGTTCGTCCCGGTGGTGACAGGAGGACTCTTTTCCTTTGCCTTGGTTCATGAGGAATTTTACCATCTGATTCCTGCTGCAACCTTGCTTTTCTACGGCTTGGGATTGATCAGCGCCTCCCAATTCACCTTGAACGAAATCAAAAATCTCGGCTATGGACAAGTGATCCTGGGACTCATCGCCGCTTTCTTTCCCGTATGGGGATTGATTTGTTGGGCATTGGGATTTGGAGCTCTCCATGTGATCTATGGAGCTATGATGTACTACAAATACGATCGATAACGTGAAGGGAAATTACGACAAGGCATTTGAAAATGTGGTCCGGCTGCGGGTCATGTCCATTCTGATGGTCAATGCCCAGTTTGACTTCAATTCCTTCAAGGAGCTACTCGATGTGACCGATGGCAATCTGGCTTCCCACCTGAGGAACCTGGAAAACCAAGGCTACATCCAAGTGGAAAAAACCTTTGTCGGACGCAAGCCCCAAACCAATTACTCCGCGACTGTGGCAGGTAAAATCGCCTTCCAAGAGCATCTCGATTTCTTAGAAAATCTGATCAAAGAAAATAAATCCTAAAAAATTTATCCACCTACTTTGAAATACAAAGTACTTTCAAAACAATTAAATTATGAATACTAAAACCTTTCTTCCCAATTCGCTCAAGGAGCTGATGCTCCCATCCGCCCTTGGTGCATCCCTTCCTTTGGCCTGGTTGCTTTTCCTGATTCTGACCAAAGAAGACCTCTTCGAGTCGTGGATGTATTACCCGCTTACGATCATACCGATCGGAGGGGCTGTGGGTGGCAGCTTCTTTTATCTGATGGGATTCCATTGGTTTCCTGAAGGAAAAAGTAAACTCATCGCAATCATTTTCAGCACGATCCTCTATTTCCTCGGACTATGGACCAGCGCAGTAATGGCATTTGTAATCACCGGACACTGGAACTAAAACCTAATCAAAAAAAATTTCCTCACCTACTTTGAATCACAAAGTACTTCCTATCAAAAACTATGGAACCACAATCCAATCTCTCCTTTCTCGAAAAATTCCAGGAATGGATCGCCAACTCTATCAGCATCAAACTGCTCATCATTGGCTTTATTGTACTCATCCTGCTTATCCCTCAAGCCATGACCCTAGACCTCATCCAAGAGCGGCAATTGAGACAGCAAGAAGCCGAAGAAGAAATCAGTGCCAAATGGTCACAGGATCAAACCCTAACCGGTCCCTATCTTGCGGTACCTTACTTGGTATCCAAAGAAGTGGAAAGTGCGGGAGAAAAAAGAATAGTCCGCGAGCAACAAACTGCCTACTTTCTACCAGATCACCTGGAAATCAGCGGAAACATTCAGCCTCAGGCCTTGCATCGGGGCATATTTGATGTAGTCGTCTACTCAGGGGAAATATCCCTGCAGGCGGAATTCCCTTCTCTCCCCTTGAATAAGCTAAATTTGCTTCCCGAACAGATCCTTTGGGATCAAACCTCCCTGATGGTGGGCCTCACCGACTTAAGGGGAATCGGAGAAAACCCCTCTCTCCGTGTTGAAGGTAAAACGCTGAATTATGAACCGTTTTTGGATGAAAAAACCCACCTCAAGGGGCTCCAAGTCGCTCTCCCTCTCAAACCTGAAAATACTCCATTCTCCTTTGATTCACGGATTCTTTTGAAAGGAAGTAAAAGTTTTGAGGTGATTCCCCTGGGAAAAACCACTCGACTTAGCCTGAATGGCGATTGGCCTTCCCCTAGTTTCCAGGGGCAATTTCTCCCCGAAAAACGGATGGTTTCGGAAAATTTCTTTGAAAGCGAATGGCAAGTCCTTCACTTCAACCGCCCCTTTGGGCAGGAATTTATCGGAGGCATTCCCGACTTGTCCGGCAGTGCATTTGGCTTGGACCTGATGCTGCCAGCCGACCAATACCAGCAAAGCATCCGTACTGCCAAATATTCCGTGCTAATCATCATTTTGAGCTTTCTTTCTCTCTTTTTGATGGAAATCTTCACCAAATCCCGAATTCATCCGCTTCAGTACATTCTGATTGGTTTTGCCTTGGTATTATACTACACCCTTTTGATCGCCTTTTCTGAGCAGATAGGGTTCAAGCTGGCTTATTTGATTGCCAGTATGGCCATCGTTTTACTCTTAGCTCTGTATTCCAGATCCCTGTTTCCCAAGTGGAAAAACACCGGAATTTTTACCGGTATTCTTACCGTATTCTACATTTTCATATTTGTCATTGTGCGGCAACAGGATTTTGCATTGCTGATAGGAAGCCTGGGACTTTTTGTAGCCTTGGCCATCACCATGTTTATTTCCAGAAAGATAGACTGGTATAAAAACTAATTTCCAGTCACTGAATACCCTGTCTGACTAAACATGAAAAAAATTGGAATCCGGGTTAGAGTTGACCCGGATTCTCTCTTTGACCCGTCCTAAAGAAACTATCATCTCCTGCAAAGAATATTTATCAAGAAAAATAGTTGATTTAAATCAGATTCGTATTTTCGCTGCTTAACCTATACTTTATGAAGAAAACATCCCAATTCTACTTCTTATTTCTTTTTCTCCTTTTGGGAGCAGGGTCAACCTTTGCCCAAATCAAAGCCGTCACCGAAAACGGAGACACCATCTATGTCTACAACGACGGCACTTGGAGCTACGAACTCCGGGATTTTTCCGATCAAAAAGGTGCTATGGATTTTCTGAATGAAAGCCTCGAGGTTGAACCCCTCAATTCGTCTTTTTCTACACCTTCTTCTTCCAAGGAGAAAGTAAAAAATGCCCGGGACCAGTTTCAGATCTTCTTCAACTCGGAAGAGTGGAGACGCGTACCTCCTGCCACGTTGAATGATGAGGCGGAGTTTGCCTTCGAAGCCAAATTTTCGGATGTATGGAGTGTGGTCATCTCTGAGGAAACGCCCATCGAAAAAGAGACCTTGTTTAAAATCGCCCGAAAAACCATGGAAGACAATACCGGCGCCAAGCCGGAAATCATCAGCCTGACCCAATTTCAGGTAAATGGCCAAGACATTCTAAGAGGTGTAGTGAGGGCCAGCTTTTCGGGAATCACCTTTATTTTTGACAGCTTTTACTTCTCCGATGAGCGGGGCTCGGTACAGTTTACCACTTGGTCCAGCGAGGCAGTTTGGAAAAAGAACGAAGAGAAAATTCAGGATTTGATGAAGGGTTTCGAAGTGATCGGAGTAGATTAATTTCCTGAATACTAGGTGAAATAAAAAAGAGGCTGTCTCAAAATTAAGGTTTGTTACATTGAGTCTTAAGTATTTTTCGAACACCCAAAAGGAAGAGGACTGAGATCATTCGCCTTTGGGTAGTATCATTGTCACCTTGAGCGGAGTCGAAAGGTCCTCGAACTTCCCGACTCTCGTCGGAAAGGTGCTCGGACTGACTAAATTTCCGGCCTTTAAATTCAACCCATGATTGGTAGAGAAGTCGAAATGTCATCCAGAGAGCTGGAATCGGCCTTCTACTTAGAGACTCCCGTCTTTCAGGTGCTCGGACTGACTACGAAACGACTTATGAGACAGCTTCTTTTCCTTTTTATTCTATCGACTCTTCCGGGCCAAGTCTTACTTCTCAAACACAATCGCCTCCGGATTCGCCCCCAGCTCTTCCAAGCTTTTGCTTACAGCTTCGATCATGGGTTCGGGACCGCAGACATAAAACTCCTGAGAGAAGTCCGTTACGTTCTTTTTCAAAAACTCCTTGTCTACCCTACCCTGAACATGCCCGCTTTTTTCTTCCTTGTCCAAGAGAGAAATAAAATCATCTCCTAAAATCTCCCGAAACCAATCTTCCAAAATGACATCTTTGGCTGTTTTATTGGCAAAAAACAGGCGATTTCCTTTTAATTTTCCTTTTTCCAAAAGATCTCTGAAAATGGCGATGAAAGGAGTAATTCCTGCTCCTCCTGCGATGAAAGTTCCTTGGCCTTTGTATTCAATAGCTCCCCAGGAATCATCTACGATCAGCTCATCACCGACTTGTAGACTGTCTATCTTTTTGGTCACTCCCTCGTGGTCGTGGTAGGATTTGATCACAAATTCCAGATGGTCTTCCTGAGGTAGCGAAGTGAAGGTAAATGGTCGCTTTTCCTCCCGATATCCTTCCTGATTGATGGCCACTTCGCAGGCTTGACCAGGGGTAAATGAATAACCTGTTGGCTTTTCTACTTTGAATTGTTTGACATCATGAGTCAGAGACTCAATGCCAAGGATTTTTACATGGTCTGACATAAAAATGAAGGTTTAGTACATAAAGATAAGCATCTAAACTCCGGATTGTTTGATTGAATTCAACTATGACTTATTTACCACCGCTATTCCTTGGTTTCCTCCATTCTGTCCCAAAATCCATTTAGGATTGGGAAGAATTGGGTAACTTACCTGATTGAATAGAAAAATAAACCTAAAGAAAATCCCTTTCCCTACTAACCCTTTACCCTATGAAAAAAATAGCTTATAGCCTTTTCTTAGCTACCTCTTTTGCCCTAGGCGTATTCTCCTGCGGGCCAAAGACCGAAGAAACTACTGAAACCGAAGAAATGACCCCAACTCCAACCCGATTTGGGGGATTGGCGCTTTACACCGTAAGGGATGCCATGGGGCAAGACCCCAAAGCTACCCTTAAGGCCGTAGCTGATGCAGGCTATGCCTACGTGGAAGCAGCAGGATATGAAGATGGAAAATTTTATGGAATGGAACCTGCTGCATTCAAATCCTATTTGGACTCCCTGGGCCTGCAGCCAAAAAGTACCCACATGGGTGGAGTAACTTTGGACAATGCTGAGGAGCAAATTGCCGCTTCCAAAGCTGCAGGATTTGAGTATTTCGTGATTCCTGTGCCCCCTATGGGCATGTTTACCTTTGGCCCGGAAGGATTGGGTATGAAAGGAACGAAGGAAGAGCTTGTGAGTATCTTGACCACTATCGGAGAAAAATGCACGGCAGCAGGTCTTAAACTTTTGTACCACAACCACGACTTCGAATTCAAGCCCGGTGAAGACGGAAGCACCATCACGGACTTCATCCTCCAAAACACCGACCCTGCTCATGTCAACTATCAGATGGACCTATTTTGGGTGACCAAAGCAGGAGCGGATCCTTTGGCTTACTTCGAAAAGTATCCCGGAAGATTCAAGGCCTGGCATGTGAAAGACATGAACGATGCGGGAGAGTTTGCCCCTGTGGGTACTGGTAATATTGACTTTGCCCGGATTTTGGCAGAAAAAGACAAATCAGGCATGGTTTACTACCTCGTGGAGCAGGACAATACCTTTGATCTCAATCCTATGGAAGCCATCCAAATCAGCCATAGGGGCTTGGAAAAGTATGGTTTTCAATAGTCTTTTTTAAAAACAATCGGGAAAGAGGCTGTCTCAAAAGTAAAGTTTGTCACATTGAGGGAAGTCGAAATGTCGTCCGGAGAGCTGGAAACTGCCTTCGATTTCGAGTCTACCGTCTCTCAAGTACTCAGGCTGACAACAAAACGATTTATGAGACAACCTCTTTCTTTTTTTTGTCCAAATTTGACTTTTTCACCTCACTCCAATCACCCATAACCAGAAAATAGAGCCTTTTATCCTAAAAACAGGCCCAATTTCCATCGAATAGGCTTTATATTTGGCCTTTCTCAAAAAATCTCCATTCCGGAGGTTTTAATAATCCTTTACATGCAAGATATTATCAGTACCCTCAACGGTCTCATTTGGAGCAATGCTTTGATCTTGCTCTGCTTGGGTGCCGGCATCTATTTTTCAATTGTTACCAAATTTGTACAGATTCGCTATTTCCGGGAAATGATCAAGCTTCTTTTTGGAGGTAAATCCTCCGATCAGGGCGTATCTTCCTTTCAGGCTTTCGCTTTGGCTCTGTCAGGCAGGATAGGAACCGGAAACATCGCCGGAGTAGCCACGGCTATCGCCATGGGAGGTCCCGGAGCGATATTTTGGATGTGGATCATTGCTTTTTTGGGTTCTGCTTCGGCTTACATTGAAGCAACCTTGGGACAGATTTACAAAGAAGTCAAAGACGGGCAGTACCGGGGAGGTCCTGCCTTTTACATTGAAAAAGGATTGGGAGTCAAATGGTATGCCATGGTATTTGCCGTGGTGACCATCATCAGTATGTCCCTATTGCTGCCCGGAGTACAAAGCAATAGTATCGCACTCAGCATGGACAATGCCTTTCAGGTACCTGTGGAAATCACAGGAGGTGTGGTCGTAGTTTTTTTAGGCTTGATCATTTTCGGAGGTATCAAGCGGATCGGCAAAGTCGCCGAACTTGTAGTTCCTTTTATGGCCTTTGGGTACATTCTGATCGCAGTAGTCATTATGGCATTGAATTACAGTGAAATCCCAGGCGTAATCAGTCTGATCGTCCGATCTGCTTTCAATTTGGAATCTGCCTATTCAGGCGTTTTCGGGATGGCCATCGCCTGGGGGATCAAGAGGGGAATCTATTCCAATGAGGCCGGTCAGGGGACGGCCCCCCATGCCGCTGCTGCAGCAGAGGTGAGTCATCCCGCCAAACAGGGCTTGGTTCAATCCTTTTCAGTCTATATTGACACGCTTTTTGTCTGTTCAGCCACAGCCTTTATGATTTTGTTTACCGGACAGTACAACATCCTTAATCCCGAAGGAGGATTTATCGAGGAAAACCTACCCGGAATCAGTTTTGGGCCTGAATTTACCCAAATGGCCATTGCCACCCACTTCCCCACAGTCGGAGCGGGATTTGTGGCTATTGCATTGATGTTTTTCGCCTTTACCACCATCATGGCCTACTATTACATTGCTGAGACCAACCTCAGCTATCTGCAAAAAGGCAGCAAGCAAAAATGGCCGGTTTATGCCCTGAGAGCTTTGATTTTGGTGGCAACTTTCTATGGCTCGGTCAGAACCGCCGAAGTAGCCTGGACCTTAGGGGATATTGGGGTCGGACTGATGGCCTGGCTGAACATTGTGGCCATTTTGCTGCTGAGAAAACCTGCCCTAAATGCCCTGAAAGACTACAAAAAGCAAAAGGATGCCGGCCAGGATCCCGTCTATGATTTCAAGGATGTGGATTGAGGAGAGGGAAGACCTAAGGTGGAAGGTGATTGAAAAATTGAAAGATTGGAATATTGAAAAATTGGCCATCAAGATCTATTTATTAAACCCAAAAAATCTCTAAGGCAAGAAAGGGTTGAGGTTTGTGTAGATGTCGTAATTCTTACTTCGAACTTCGTAAATAAATGCGCTGGAAGACGGGAGACGGAAGTCGAATGTCCGGTGTCCGGTGTCCGATGTCCGGTGTCCGATGACCGATGACCGATGATTGGAGCCGGAAGCAGGAAGATCGAAGCCAAGAGGTTGTAAGGTGGTAAAGTTGAAAAGTTTTAAAGTTGTATTCTCCAATCGATGTCTGAGGATCCTCTGAATGTCGTAATCCTGTACTGAGCTTGTCGAAGTATCGTAAATCCTACCTCGTAAATAAATGAGCGGGAAGACCGAAGACGGAAGTCGAATGTCCGATGACCGATGATTGGAGCCGGAAGCGGGAAGATCGAAGCCAAGTGGTGGTAAGGTGGTAAAGTTGAAAAGTTTTAAAGTTGTATTCTCCAATCGATGTCTGAGGATCCTCTGAATGTCGTAAATCCGAAATCGTAAATAAATGAGCGGGAAGACGGAAGCGGGAAGATCGAAGTTTAAAGTGAGAAAATCAGGTTTGAGGTTCCTGTTGATGTCGTAAATCGTAACTCGTAACTCGTAATTTCAAAAGGATTCTGGCTATCTTTTATCTTCGAAAAAAGATCCAGCCATGCTATTTCCTTTTCTGCTTTTTGCTTTCCTGGGTGTTTTTTCCCCTGATTCTTCAAAAGAAGAAAAACCCAATATCGTCCTGATCTTGGCGGATGACTTGGGTTGGTCGGATATCGGCTGCTATGGCAGTGAGGTGAAAACTCCCAATCTGGACTGGTTGGCCGAAAACGGGGTTCGATTCACCCAAATGTACAATACCGCGAAATGCAACCCCTCCCGGGCAGCATTGATGACCGGACTCTATGCCCAACAGGTCGGCTACGAAGCCACCTATCAGCAGCCGCTGATCAATGGGATTACCCTAGGCGAACTGTTAAAATCCGCCGGTTACCGCACGCTTTGGTCGGGAAAGCACCACGGTTTTGACCATCCCATGGATCGCGGATTTGATCGGTATTTTGGACTGAAAGAGGGAGCATCCAACCATTTCAATCCCGGCCTTCGTCGGGAAGGAGAAGCCCAACCTGCTCAAAAACGCCCGGATCGACCTTTCTACGAGGATCGGACACTTTTTCAGCCTTTCACTCCCCCAATGGACTACTATTCCACAGATTACTTCACCCGATACCCACTCCAATGGCTTGAAGAGTACAAAAACGAAAGCAATCCCTTTTTTCTCTACCTCGCCTACACCGCACCCCATGACCCCTTGATGGCTTGGCCAGAGGACATTGCCAAGTACCAAGGCAAATACGATGAAGGCTATGAAGTCATTCGTCAGAAGCGCTTCGAAAAGCAAAAGAAACTTGGTCTTATCAGGGAAGATTTCCCCTTGACTGAACCCACTCACGTCCCCTGGGCTAGTCTTTCAGATTCCCTGAAAAGGATCGAAGCCCGGAAAATGGAAGTTTATGCAGCCATGATTGACCGCATGGATCAGAAAATCGGCGAACTTATCCAAAAACTCCGCGACCTCGGCAAGCTGGACAATACGGTCTTTATCTTCCTATCAGACAACGGGGCCTCAGCCGAAATGGTCAATATTCCCGGGGATGGAAACATCGGCATTGTAGGCCATTGGACCTCACTCGGGGGAGACTGGGCAAATGTGGGCAATACCCCCCTCCGCTTTTACAAAAACTACTCTTTCGAAGGGGGCATCCGCACGCCCCTGATTATTTCTTGGCCCAAAGGACTGCAGGCCAAAAACCAATTCAATGACTTTCCTGCCCACCTGATCGATATTCTTCCTACACTGGCAGACCTTTCCGGAGCCACTTACCCCGAGAAACTGGATGGAAAGCCGGTTCTTCCTTTTCCGGGTCAAAGTCTTTTGCCTGCTATCCGGGGAGAAAAAGAAGAGAGAGAAAAGCCCATTTTCTGGGAATGGTCCGTAGGTAGGGCTGTTAGACAGGGTAACTGGAAGGCGGTCGCCCATGGCAAAGATGCCCCTTGGGAACTCTATGACTTATCTCAAGACCCGCACGAAACCCAAAACCTAGCTGCAAATCATCCCGAAAAAGTCCGGGAGCTAAAGGGCCTTTTCCAAGTCTGGAAGGAAGTCAGCGCTCAGCAAAAAGCCTCCGGTCAGCTTTCATGGACTAATTCCCAACAATGAAGGACAATCTGACCCTGATCATCGTTGTGGGGATTTTGGCTCTGCATTTCCTCCTTGGATTCGCTTGGCTGCTGTATAAAATGACAGGTCCCAAATCGGAAGACAAAAACCCCAAAGCCGGAAAATAACCTTCCCAAAATGAAGTTTGTGTAAACTTCCGCCAAGATGTCCCGGAAAAAAGCCGACTTGCTTATCTTTCCCGTACAAATCCAAATGAACCCATTATGCTTCGCATTTTTCTTTGCTTTATGGCCATGACAGTCCTTTCTCTTTCCTCCCTTGCTCAGGATACCTTCCACTCCAATCCCGTGATCGCACATCGGGGAGCTTGGAAAAAAAACGACTTGCCCCAAAACTCCATCGCCTCTCTTCGGGAAGCGATTCGCTTGGGATGCATGGGGACGGAGTTTGACGTGTGGATGACCAAGGATGAGGTGCTTGTGGTCAATCACGACCATGACTTTATGGGCATGGACATCGAGGAAAGCACCTACGCGGAACTATTAACCCAAAAGCTCCCCAACGGTGAAAAAATCCCCACTCTGGAAGAATACCTCCGCGAGGGCATGAAGCAAACCGGTACCCGCCTGATCTTGGAATTCAAACCCTCCCGATTGGGTGTGGCCCGAAGTGAGCGCGTGGGAGAGCTCAGTGTCCTGATGGTCAAAAAACTGGGAGCAGAAAAATGGGTGGATTACATCACCTTCAGCTACGAGGGAGGAAAAAAAGCCATCGCCACCGATCCTCAAGCCAATGTGGCCTACCTTACCGGAGATAAGTCTCCCGCAACCTTGAAGGAGGATGGATTTTTTGGTTTTGATTACAATATCCGACTAGTCAAGCTCCGAGCTGACTGGATTACCGAGGCTCAGGAACTCGGACTCACTACCAATGCGTGGACTGTCAATGATCCCGATGACATGACTTGGCTGCTCGACCGAAAGGTGGACTTTATCACCACTGACGAGCCCGAAGTGCTTTTTGAACTGCTCAAGCAGAGAAAATAAGCCAAAGGCCGATTCAGGACTTAAGGCGCAGCACTTTTTCCTCATCCCAATGCAGGTAGACCCGATCTCCGGCAGTGAATCTTCGCTGTGGATCATCTACCTCCCATAGCAATCCGCTGTCCTTCAGCCGAACGAAGAGGGAATTATAGTGCACCAAAAAGCGCTGATCGACTACGTGACCGAGCAGTCCCCCTTTGGTTCTCAGCTTGACATCTGCAGGACGCAGATAGGCATGGTCTACACCAGGAAGGGAGTTGATGGATGAAAAAAGCCTAGCTACGTAGCGAGTCTTGGGATGCTCGCAAAGGCTTTGGGAATTGCCCCGCTGCACCAGTTTGCCTTTTTGAAGGATCAGCACCGAGTCCGTCAGACGGAGTGCATCGTCCAATTCATGAGTTACAAAGATCACCGTCGTACCCATTTCCTGCAGCAATTCCTTCAATTCCTGCAGGAGTTTTCGCTTTTGGATCGCATCGAGATGGGAAAAAGGTTCATCCAAAAGCAATACCTCCGGCTCCACAGCCAAGGCCTGTGCAATCGCCACCTTTTGCTGCTGCCCTCCGCTGAGTTGGCGGGGCAGACGCTGCCGATAAGCTTCCAAGCCCAACTGCCTCAGCAGGCGATCCAGTTGCTTTTTTCTGTAAGCCGGATCAAAAAGCAGGAGGGGACGGAGGATATTTTCCTCCACGGTAGAGTTGGGAAAAAGCTGGTAATCCTGATAAATCAGCTTGATTTCGTCATAGCCGGGCACCAGTTTTTCGGCAGGGTTTTCGATTTTTTGTCCATTGAGTAGCACTTCCCCGGAGCTTTGGGTCATCAGCCCGGCGGCGATGCGGAGCAGGGTACTTTTGCCCGAGCCGCTCTCTCCGACGATGGCGATCATCTCTCCCTTTTCCAGTTCCAGAGAAAAGTCATGCAGGGCGGTTTGGGTTTCGTAGGATTTGGAGATGTGGCGGAGGGAGAAGTAGGACATGGGTGGTTTTCTTCGATATTCGATATTCAACATTCGATATTCGGCATTTATTCAAGGATTGAAAAATTGGAAGATTGGAAAATTTAATGATTGGAAGATTAGAAAATTGGAAAATTGGAAGATTGAGCCCGACTGAAACCCTTTCTTCCAAGCTGAATTGAATATTTCTTTCTGGGCCATTCTGTGTCTTTCTGTGAAATCTGTGAGCAATAAACGATCTGGAAAAATTGAAAATTTTGGAGCCCCAAATTTTACTTCAAACTTCTTACTTCAGTTTTCTGACTTTTAAAATGGCTCACGGATGACACAGATTTTCACAGATTGGATTTTTCAGACCCAAAAATTCCACTTAAATATCTGCTAGATGAGGATTAGCAACTGGGAAAGGGGAGGGATTGAAAAATTGGAAGATTCGAAGATTGGATCCAACAGAATTTCCTCCTCCCAAAGTGAATTGAATATTTCTTTCTGTGCCATTCTGTGAAATCTGTGAGCAATAAACGATCTGGAAAAATTGAAAATTTTGGAGCCCAAAGACTTTACCTCAAACTTCCTACTTCAGCTTTCAGACTTTTAAAATGGCTCACGGATGACACAGATTTTCACAGATTGGATTTTTTAGACCCAAAATTCCACTCAAAAATCTGCCAGATAAGGATTAGGAACTGTGAAAGGAGAGGGATTGAAAAATTGGAAGATTCGAAGATTGGATCCAACAGAATTTCCTCCTCCCAAAGTGAATTGAATATTTCTTTCTGTGTCATTCTGTGAAATCAGTGAGCAATAAACAATCTGGAAAAATTGAAAATTTTGGAGCCCAAAGACTTTACCTCAAACTTCCTACTTCAGCTTTCAGACTTTTAAAATGGCTCACGGATGACACAGATTTTCACAGATTGGATTTTTTAGACCCAAAATTCCACTCAAAAATCTGCCAGATAAGGATTAGGAACTGTGAAAGGAGAGGGATTGAAAAATTGGAAGATTCGAAGATTGGGTCCAACAGAATTTCCTCCTCCCATAGTGAATTGGATATTTCTTTCTGTGCCATTCTGTGAAATCAGTGAGCAATAAACAATCTGGAAAAATTGAAAATTTTGGAGATTGGGACTTTACTTCAAACTTCTTACTTCAGCTTTCTGACTTTAAAAATGGCTCACGGAAGACACAGATTTTCACAGATAAAGCTATTGCCAAGTTTCAGCTTTCTGACTCTCGTGCTGAGCTTAGTCGAAGCATCAGACTTCTTACTTCAATCACTCCTTACCACTCACTGTTTACTATTTACAAATACCTACAAACTCTCACGCAACTTCCTTGGCAAAGAATCCCTCACCAACTCATAGCTATGCTTGGTCAATTCCAAGATCAAAGAATCCGGAACATTTCCCTGTACGGAGACCGAATTCCAGAGCTTTTTATTCATATGGTAGCCGGGAGTGATGCCTTCGTACTGTTCCCGAAGCTCGATGGCCCGCTCGGGGTCACACTTTAGATTCACAAAATCCCAGACTTCCAGATCGGCAATAGCAAAGATCCTCCCTCCCACCCGGAAGCAGAGCGTATTCGCATCAAAGGGCGTGTCTTCCGATACTCCCGGAAGCGCCAAGCAAAAATCACGGAAATAGGATAAAGTCATTTTGAGTCTTAAATATTATTCGAACATACAAAAAGGACATGACTGGTCATTCGCCTTTGAGTAGGATCATTGTCACCTTGAGCGGAGTCGAAAGGTCCTCGACTCCGCTCGGACTGACTAAATTTGCGGCCTTTAAAATCATCCCGTCATTGGTAGAGAAGTAGAAAGGACAAAGGGAATCTAGGGAAAAAAGGGAAAAATACCCAGTAGTGGGTATAGGATAAAAAGACTTCAAAGCCCATCTAAAACCTAGATTCTTCACCAATCTCTGCCCATTTCCGTCAGCAGCTTGGAAACTAAGAGGATCGGGAGTATTTCGGAAAAAGCTTGAGGGGAGGAAAATGCAGAAATAAATTCCATTTTATTCTAGAATTTATAGCGTTTAGCAAACAGGAAGAGAACAGAAATTGCCAGAAAATGGTGCAACTAAACGAGTTAACTGCAACCACACATTGATACAAAAAATATGGCAAATCAATTTAGACCCGACCAGTCAGACTTTCTTGCTCACTTCTCATCAGGTGGACAACCCGTTTGGAAAAATGATACCAAAAGCCCTATTAGGGATAAAGTTAGCCTGACAGCTATTCAACGCCTTATTTCAATTTTGACAGAAAAGAAAATAATTGCTTCAACAAGGCCTTGGATTGGTTCTCATGCGGTTTGTTTTACGGAATGTCCTAGGGGTAGCCTACTCGACCATACTAACAATTATTCCCAACTGGCGCTCTATCAGAAGACTGGCTATGAGATCGTTGGCATCGAAAAGGACTTTTTTATACAAAACTATCCTGAGCCCATTTTTGAAAACGGGATTCCCTGCAAGCATAAAATTATCTTGGAGAAGACGATGTGAAAAATACCCAAATAAAGTCTCGTTACTCTCTATTTTTCCAAACTAGGATCAGGTAAAAAATTCATTGATCTTTAGCTTTACGATCAAAAGCCTATGGATATCCCTTCTTTAAAAACCCTACTTTGGAATCAATTCGGGGCGAGTATCGATATGCTGATTCAGGCTATTGATGCCAGTCCGGATGGATATTTTGAGCAAAATCCAAGGTTTTACTACATCGCTTTCCACAGTGCCATTTTTTTGGATTACTACCTGACCATTCCACCGGAGGACTTTTCCCCACTTCTTTCTTTCACTCAAAAAAGTCCTGAAAACCGACCCAAAGAGGCAATTGATGACTGCATTCCTGATCGAATCTATTCAAAAAAAGAACTGCTCGCCTACCTTAGGCAAAGCCGTTCAAAGGCTCAAACTTTGATCCACTCGCTCACCGAAGAAAAGTTCAAACTCCGATTTACCGAAGGTGAGGAAGAAGGGGATATGGATTACCCGCTTTTGGAAATCCTACTTTACAATCTGCGCCATACCCAACATCACGCCGCCCAACTCAACCTGCTGATCCGTCAGGACATGGACTTGCATTTGAAGTGGTCCTTCCGTGTGGAAGAATTAGAATAAGTAAGGATTCTGATTCAGAATCTAACATTCCTTTAGAAGTCTATGAGTTAAATCTCAATTTTGGCCCAAACCTAGTTATCTTAATCCCACCCTTTCCCAAAAACGACATGCAGGGTAAAATCAGATACGACTTTTCGGCAAAGGTATGGATATCCCCCGGGATGGGTGGATGGGTGTTTGTCTCACTACCAAAGGAACTTGCCCAGGAAATCCGCCAACACCTGGGGAGTATGGAAGAAGGTTGGGGTCGGATGAAAGCTACTGCCCAAATCGGAGATGTATCCTGGGATACAGCCATCTGGTTTGATAAAAAACACGACACCTACCTCCTCCCCCTAAAAGCTGAAATCCGAAAGAAAGCCCGGGTAAATTTGGGAGAGACCATCAGCCTGAGCATTCTTCTTTGAGAAAGAAAAGAATTTAAGATTTACGAAGGACGAATTACGATTTACGACATCAACAGGAATCTCAACCCTAATTTCCTCACTCTAAACTTCGATCTTCCCGCTTCCGTCTTCCCGCTCTTTTATTTACGAAGTACGATTTACAAAGTACGACATTCAGAGGGTCCTCAGACATCGATTGGAGAATACAACTTTAAAACTTTTCAACTTTACCACCCTACAACCTCCTTTCTTCGGTCTTCCCGCTTCCGGCTCCAATCATCGGTCTTCCAGCTCATTTATTTACGAGGTAGGATTTACGATACTTCGACAAGCTCAGTACAGGATTACGACATTCAGAAGGTCCCCAGACATCGATTGGAGAATACAACTTTAAAACTTTTCAACTTTACCACCTTTCAACCTCCTGACTACGGTCTCCCGTCTTCGGTCTTCCAGCTCTTTTAATTACGAGGTACGATTTACGATACTTCGACAAGCTCAGTACAGGATTACGACATTCATAGGGTCCCCAGACATCGATTGGAGAATACAACTTTAAAACTTTTCAACTTTACCACCTTACAACCTCTTGGCTTCGATCTTCCCGCTTCTGGCGCCAATCATCGGTCATCCGACACCGGACATCGGTCCAATTTTCCAATATTCCAATTTTTAAATCACCTTCCGTCTTCGATCTTCCGTCTCCCGTCTCTTTTATTTACGAAGTACGATTTACGATTTACGACATCAACAGGAACCTCAAACCTGATTTTCCCACTTTAAACTTTGGATATCGGACTTCCGTCTTTGATCTTCGGTCTCCCGTCTTCCAGCTCTTTTATTTACGAAGTACGAATTACGATTTACGACATCAACAGGAACCTCAACCCTAATTTTCCCGCTTTAAACTTCGATCTTCCAGCTCCAATCATCGGTCATCCGACAACGGACATCGGTCCAATTTTTCAATATTCCAATCTTTCAATTTTTCAATCAACTTCCAGCTTCGGTCCTTTAACCCCCCTAGCCCCCCTTAAGGGGGGAATAGCCCAATGGAGCACGTCGTTTCTAACTTTAAACTTTTCACTTTAATCTTGTTGTTTCCATCTCCCTTCATCGGTCATCGGTCATCGGACTTCGGTCTCCTGTCTTCCGTCTCCTGTCTTCCGTCTTCATTCTTCCACCTTCAACTTACCCCCTCCCCATTCCGAAATGCTACCGGAGTCAGACCGGTTTTGTTTTTGAACAGCTTGGTGAAATGCTGAGGATAGGCAAAACCCAATTGGTAAGCGATTTGGGATACAGGTTCCTCCGTACCCAAAAGGTAGTTTTTGGCCTGCTCAATCAGGTGAAAGTGGATGTGCTCTTGGGCGTTTTTCCCGGTTTCCTTTTTCAGGAGATCACTAAGGTATTGGGGAGAGAGGTGCAGTTGCTCTCCGAGGTATTTGACGCTGGGCAGACCTTGGTCCAAGTGTTTTTCTTCTTCAAAGTAGGCATTTAGCTCCCGCTCAAACCGGTCGATCAGACCTTGATTCAACTGAGTCCGAACCAGAAACTGTCGATCATAGTATCTCAGGCAATAATCTAGGAGCAGCTCCAGAGTAGAAACGATCAGCTTTTGGCTGTACCTGTCTAGGTTGAGGCTCAGTTCGGAATCGATCTTATGGGCCAAATCAGTCAAAGCCTGCTTTTCCGCCTCTGAAACGTGCAAAGACTCGTAGGTCTCGTAGTCAAAAAAACCATAGCGATGGATATTTTTTCCCAAATCCGACATGCGGATCAGGTCCGGATGAAAAAGGAGCAACCAACCCTCTGATGGCACTTCTGATACAGGGGAGGTGACGGTCACGACCTGCCCAGCTTTGAAAAAAGCCAAAGCGCCTTCCCGGAAGTCAAAGGAATTCCGTCCATATCCCACCTCGCAGTCAGTCCCGGGTTTTAACCAAATCTGGAAGAGATCTATCCGCACCTTGGTTCCCACCTCCACCTCTGCATGGAAGTCCTTTGCAGGCACGAAGGAAATCAGCGGATGCTTGGGAGCCGGAAGCTTCAAAAAGCGATGTGCATCGGTGACAGTCTTGAGAATCAGCATTTTTATTGATTTTGGGCTATTTCATTGATCTCAGCATTACCCAGATGGGTTTTTGGATAACTTTTCCCCATGACAGAAAGCATAGCCTGGCCAATGCGAGTGGTGGTGGTGATAGACTTGGATTTTTTCATCAGGGGGAAAAAGGGACGCAGGATTTTGTAGGCGGTATTGTACCAAGGGACTTTGGCCTGAACTCCCCTTTCTGGAATAATCACTCCCGGACGAAAAGCATAAGCCTCCCGAAAACCCTTATTCAATACATAGTTCTCTGTTTTGCCTTTGACTCTGGCCCACATCATACTTCCCTTTTCGGAAGAATCAGTACCAGCCCCAGAGACATAAATGAAGCAGGCCTGAGGACTTTGCTTATAAATCAAATCCGCAAAAGCCTTGACCGGATCAAAAGTCAGGGAAGTATATTTAGCTTCATCCATACCCACAGCGGATACTCCCATGCAATAAAATACGGCATCGAGCTGAGGGATTTCTGCTACTTTTTCCGAGATCTTGGTGAGATCAGAAAGCAGAATTTCTTTGATTTTTGGATGGGAAAAACCGACTGAAGATCGGCTCACCAAGATGACCTGACTCACCACAGGGCTGTCAAGACATTCCAAAAGCACGCCTTTGCCCACCATTCCGGTAGCTCCTGTGATCAATACGGTTCGGGAAGTTTTCATAAGATTCAGAGTGCATTGAAGGAATCTACCATGGTTTCTTCCAAGCTTCGGTAGGAAATTCCCAGTTCGCGGATGCTTTTGGAATTGTCGGCTTTCCAGATATGTCCGATGTTGTTTTGGATAAATTTCCTGGTAATCGACTTATTGATCAAAGGGCCTACGAGCATGAGTAACCACTTGGGCAGAGCTTTTTGTGGGATGGGGTGATTTTTTCCAAAGTGGCGATGGAGAATTTGGGCCATTTCCAGCATCGAAGTATTGGACCCGTTGATGATATTTCTTCCATGGGCTTGTTTTCTCATCCCTGCTTCAAAATGGGCCATGGCTAAGTCACGAACGTCTACCACACCGATAGCCAAATTGGGAACACCCATCTTCATGGTTCCATCGGTCATCTGCCGGAGAATATGAATGCTTTCAGAAGTGGAATACTTGGGATTCAGTGACGGTCCCATGACAAAAGAAGGATTGACCACTACCAAATCCCATTGATTTTGACCTTGGACGAGATTCCAAGCTTCTTTCTCAGCGAGTGTTTTGGAATAGGAATAGGGCTGATGACTCAAGGAGGCTGTGGTGTTCCAGATTTCCTCGGTAAGGATTCCTTTGGGCGTTTTCGCCACCTCAGAAGCATCGGTATAGATCGCTGCACAGCTGCTGGTCAAAACCACCCGCTTCACACTGGACGTTTTTGAGGCTTGGAGGAGGACGTTTCGAGTACCATTTACGGCGGGATCGATCAGTTCTTTTTGAGGATCGGAGTAGTTGGATGTGAAAGGCGAAGCTGTGTGATAAACCAAGGCACAATCCTGCATAGCCTCTGCGAAACTCCCCTCTTCCAGTAAGTCTACCTTGAAAAGCTTAAGAGTTCCCGGAGAAGATGCGGCCAAATCCGAAAGGTGCTGCGTTTTGTTCGTGTCCTTGGGATTTCTGACCGTAGCATGCACGGTAAATCCCCGCTCTAAAAGTTCTTTGACAATCCATCCTGCCACATATCCGGTAGCTCCGGTCACCATAACCGGCTGGCTTTTTTCGATCCATTCCATTTGCTTTTTGTTTTTGTTAGGACAAAGCTCCTTCAAAATACAGATAAGCATTTATATGGAAACCGGAATTGCTAATACATTTCCCAGAAAATATAGATTCCTTATCTCACTTTTCTGAAAACTAGGAGGATTTGGGATACTTCCCTCTTCCAGCTCTTTTATTTACGAAGTACGAGGTACGATTTACGACATCTACACGAACCTCAACCCTAATTTCCCTACTTTAAACTTCCCTCTCCTCTCTTCGGTCTTCGGTCTTCCTTCTTCAGTCTTCCCGGATCCCTCCCCAAGCATCGGTAATCCGACATCTGACATCAGACCAATTTTTCAATATTCCAATCTTTCAATTTTTCAATCTCCTTCCAACTCTGTCAATACGCCGTCCAGCCTCCGTCTGCTACCAAAACCTCTCCATTGACAAAAGAGGAGTCTTCGGAAGCGAGAAACAACGCAATTCGGGCTATTTCATCGGATTCCCCCATTCGAGGCATGGAACCGGCCCCACTGCTGCAAAGCGCCGCTCCTTCCTCATCGGGTTGGGCATTTTTCATGATATTGGTATTCACACCTCCTGGGGCAATCACATTGCATCGGACACCTTTTTTGGCGTAGGTAAATCCGATGTTTTTACTCATTCCGATCAGGGCGTGCTTAGAAGTGGTGTAGGTCACCCCTGCCCTTCCTCCCATCACTCCGCCAATAGAGGCAATGTTGATGATCACCCCTTTTCCTTGCTTAAGCATTTGGGATATTGCCTCCCGTGAAGTGTAAAATGGCCCATTCACATTGACTGCCAATACTTTTTGCCAAAGTTGGTCGCTTACCCGCTCCAAGGGAGTGAAATCATCCATAATGCCGGCATTGTTGACCAAGATATCCAACGAGCCGAATTCAATCACTGTGGCATGGATCAGCTTTTTCACCTGATCCTCATCGGAGACATCACATTTCAATCCAATGGCATGCCCTCCCTGATGACGGATGGATTCTGCTACCATTTCTGCATCAGTCGAATTCATATCGGAGACAATCACTTTTGCTCCTTCCTGAGCAAAAAGTTCGGCCATGGCCTTGCCCATCCCGGAAGCTGCTCCGGTAATGACGGCGATTTTATTTTCCAGCTTTTTCATATGCTTTAGGTTAAATTTTGGATTCTGCTTGAATCATATTTTCGATTCCTTTCAGCAAGGCATCGGGATTGAAGGAAATACTGTCTATGCCCTCGGAAATCAGAAATTGGGCAAAGGCTGGGTTATCACTCGGAGCCTGACCACAGAGGCCAATTTTCTTTCCGGCTGCTTTAGCCTTGCGAATTACCTCAGCAATCATCCACTTGATTGCGGGGTTGTTTTCATCAAACAACTCGCTCAAGACCTCCGAATCGCGATCGACGCCAAGGGTGAGTTGGGTGAGGTCATTAGAGCCAATGGAAAAACCGTCGAAGATTTGGGCAAACTCCTTGGCTAAGATGACATTAGAAGGAATTTCGGCCATGACGTAGATCTCCAGTCCATTTTTCCCTTGCTCCAAACCCAACTTTTTCATCCTAGCGATGACTTTCTTCCCCTCTTCAGGAGTGCGGCAAAATGGAATCATCACCTTAAGATTTTCCAAGCCCATATCTTTTCTTACCCGCTTGACCGCTTGGCACTCGAGGGCAAAGCCTTCCCGGTACCTTTCGTGATCGTATCGAGAGGCTCCCCGAAAGCCCAGCATGGGGTTTTCCTCCTCAACCTCAAATTGACTTCCCCCCAAAAGGTGAGCGTATTCGTTGGTTTTGAAATCACTCATGCGCAAAATCACATCCTTGGGATAGAAGGCCGCGGCAATCGTCCCCACCGACTGAGCCAACCTGTCCACGAAGTATTCCTTCTTGTCTGAATACCCATGGCAAAGGACTTCGATTTGGGCTTTTTCTTCCTTATCCTTCAGCTGATCAAAATGCACCAAAGCCATGGGGTGTACTTGAATGCTTCCATTGACTACAAACTCCATCCGCATCAAGCCAACACCTTTATTAGGAAAAAAGGAAAGATTGAATGCCTTCTCGGGATCGGCCAGGATAAACATAGGTTGGGTTTTCGGGAGTTGAAGTCCTCGGAAATTATGTTCTTGGATTTTCCATTTCAGCTTTCCTTCATAGACTTTCCCCATTTTTCCTGAGGAATTGTCCACGGTCACCACATCCCCGTCTTTCATGTCCTCTAAAGCCCCTTCAGCCCCGACAATCGCCAATGCTCCGACTTCCCGAGCCACGATGGCGGCATGGCTGGTTCGACCGCCTTTAGTGGTAATGATAGCACCGGCCTTTTTCATCACCGGGTCCCAATCGGGATTGGTGATTTCGGTAAGGAGAATATCCCCTTTTTCCAGCAGATTCGCCTCGGCAGGAGAATGGAGGATTTTGATTTTCCCGGCTGTGATTCCGCTTCCAATGGCATAGCCGGTACTGCGCAATTTGCCTTTTTCAGTAAGGGAATATTCCTTCAGTACATAGGGATCCTTTTCCGCATGAACCGTTTCCGGTCGGGCTTGGACAATAAACAGCTCCCCTGAATTCCCGTCTTTTGCCCATTCGATATCCATGGGCATTTGATAGTGCTTTTCGATCTCCACAGCCCATTTGCCAAGCGTTTCGATTTCCTCATCGGAGAGCACAAATGACTTTTGTTTTTCTTTAGGCGTGTCCAAGTTGAGAACTCCTCCCCCCTTTTGGTAGATCATGGTCTTGGTTTTGGAGCCGATTTTTTTGGAAAGGATGGATTTTTTCCCTTTTTCCAAGGAAGGCTTGAATACCAAATACTCATCGGGAATCACCGCTCCCTGCACAATATTTTCTCCCAAACCCCAGCATCCAGTGATCAAAACAGCATCAGCAAAGCCCGATTCAGGATCAATGGAAAAAGTCACCCCACTGCAGGCCAAGTCTGCTCTCACCATCAGTTGCACACCCACCGAGAGTGCGATTTCGTGTTTGTCAAAGCCCTTGTCGTGCCGATACTTGATCGCCCGGGCATTGTATAGCGAGGCAAAGCAAGACCGGACCGTTTCCACCAGCTTTTCCTTTCCTCGGATATTCAAAAATGACTCATGCAATCCGGCAAAACTCGCCCCGGGAAGGTCCTCGGCGGTGGCACTGCTTCGGACAGCCACCTCTACTTCCCTTTCGTTTGCTTCGCACAGTTGCTGATAGGCTTTTTCAATTTGCTGAATCAATTCTTTGGGAAAGGAACCGGAGAGAAAAAGCTTTTTGATGGAAGAGGATACGGAATTGAGATTGGAAAAGTCCTTCAAGTCCAACTCCTTCAAGTGCTTCTGAATGGATTCTCCGATTTCATTGTGTTGGACAAAAAGCCTAAAAGCATCTGCCGTGATGGCAAATCCATCAGGAATATTGATTTGGAGTGGGATCAGCTTTTGGAACATCTCACCCAGAGAGGCGTTCTTACCGCCTACTCTGCCCACATCTCCCATTCCGATCTCCCGAAAGGAAAGAATCAAGTCAGACATGATATTTTGGGTTTAGAATCTGATCTAACTTACCGGATTCCTTTCGGAAGATTCCTGATAAAAGTCAGATCAAAAAGTGAATCTTTTTTGAATCCCTGTAGCGAATGCCTTTTCCCTAACGTTCCAAAGAAAAATCGGTACTTTTCCCATACTTCCAAATCCTATCCCTATGGAACGCCTGACCAACTACTTTCTCCCCGTTTTGGCTTTGGCCCTCATCTTTGCTTCTTGTCAGGATGAGGTGACTACGACCTATACCTACCGGACCATGCTTCCGGTTTATCTGGAAATGAGCGATGTACGGGCAAGAATCATTGCACCCGAACCTCCACAGGCCTTGGAAAATCCAGGCAAAATCTACATCTACGAGAATTACCTACTGGTCAATGAACCGACCAAAGGCATCCATATTCTAGACAATAGCAATCCTGCCAATCCAATCAATCTGAGTTTTATCCCAATTGAAGGCAATGTGGATTTGGCTGTCAATGATCAGATGCTTTATGCGGACAGTTACGTGGATTTGCTTGTTTTTGACCTGAGCAATTTGGGAAATATCAGGCTGGTAAATCGGGTGGAAGATGTTTTTGCCAGCCAGTACACTCACGAGACAGGGCAGGTGATTACGTTTAAGGATACAGTGATTACCACGGATGCTCCTTATTTCACAGGAAGGCCGGAATGGGGCTGGTTGGTGAGTTCGGATATGGGATTCCGAGCCAATTTTTCAGCCGCTTCACAAAGCTATGGGACAGGAGGATCTTTGGCCCGATTCACACTTATGAGCGGTCACTTATATGCTGTGGATGACCATACACTTCGGGTTTTTGATGTAGAAGACCCCAAAGATCCCCAATTCATTAAGCCTATCGATTTGGGATGGGGAATTGAGACGATTTTCCCCTTTCAGGAAAAGCTTTTTATCGGTTCAAACCGAGGGATGCACATCTATGACGCCTCCACGCCTAGCTCCCCTACCCGCATGTCGGTTTTTGAGCATGTCTTAGCCTGTGACCCGGTGGTAGTCAATGAAGAATATGCCTTTGTCACGCTACGAACCGGCAATACCTGCTGGAATGGGGTCAATGAGCTGCAAGTAGTCGACATCACCAATCCCTATAATCCAACGCTCAAAAAGGCCTACCCTATGCAAAATCCTCATGGTCTAGGCCTTGCAGGAGATTTTCTTTACCTGGCTGAGGGAAATCACGGTCTAAAAAGTTTTGATGTAAGCGATGTGATGAATATTGATCAAAACCAGCTGGAATTCCTCCGTGACATGAAATCCGTAGACCTGATACCAGGACCAAAATCCCTGATAGTGATCGGACCGGATGGGGTCTGCCAGTTTGACTACTCCCAACCTAACCGTCTCCGAAAGCTAAGCTGTATTCAAGTCTCCAACCCTATTGTGATTAATTGATTGGCCTATGAAGCTTCGGATTTTTTGCCTGATTATTTGCTTTTTCTTCTCCTGGGTCAGCGGCTTGGCTCAGGAGAAAATCTATTTTACCCAAAATGAGATCGGTTTACTCTTTGGAAAAGGAGAAGAGCAGTGGGATGGCAGTTCGGAGCGCCGGGTAGATATCACGATCCAAACTTTTCACGGAGCCTGGATAGGAAAAAAGCAGGTCATCGGCTTTTCGGCTGGGTTGGATCAGTATGATGATATTTCCTTGATTCCTCTGGCGATGGGTTGGAGAGGTTTTCTGGGGAAAAGTGGAAGGCCTCAGTTTTTTGGCGGGCTGGATTTAGGAGCTAGTACGGCACTTTTGGAGAAAAAAGTAAGAACCGAGTGGCAGGAAAGCTGGTACGAAGGAGGAGCGATGGTCAGTCCTTCTTTAGGTGTCCGATTTCCTTCCAAACAGGGGAAATCCTCCCTTAGCTTTATCTTGGCATACAAGCGGCAAGATCTGACCTATTTCGAAGGCACACTGAATGGTGGAGGAATCATTTTTCCTGATAACATCGGCGATATTCCAGATGGTTTCAATTCAATCTTTCGAAGGGAAACCATCTTTCACAGCTTAGTATTCCGGGCTGGATTGATGTTTTGATTCGTTTATCTCAAAAAGAACTTTATATCTTCAATACTTTTAGTTTTTTTGCATTCATGAAGTATCTAGTAGCACTTACATTAGTGGCAATCACATTTTCATCCTTGGCCCAGGAGGTGAAAAAAGAAGGATATTCGTACAGCAATTCCCATTTTGAAAATATTCTCTTTTGGAAAACGACTGATCAATTGGTAACGCTTGAGGAGATGGCCAAGATAAGTGAGGAATTCCCAAAATTCACGGTAGAAGCAGTCTACAACAAATATGGTCAGGTAGAAAAGTATTATTTCGACCCCAATAACCCCTATGCAAGCACGACCAGGAAGGCTGAACTTCAGCCCAAAACAGGTGAAGATTTCCCTGAGTTCTTCTTCGAAACTTTGCAGGGAGAGAAATTTGACAAAGAGAATCTGAAGGGGAAATGGATCCTGTTGTATTTCAGGCATTCCATCAAAAACATGAATTCAAAGCAATTTGAGGAGATTCATACCGAGGTATTGGAAGCCAAAAAAGTAACTGAAATCGAAGCTTTTGCAGTTTTTTCTTATGATGAAAGCCTTGAACCGCTGTTGGGTGCCTACCAGCCAGAAATCCACTTAGTGAACAACGCAGTAGGCTTCTTCCAGCTTTTTCAACTAGTATCCATGCCCACCAGCTTTTTGATCAATCCAGATGGGATTTTGGTAGCCAAATTCCAAGGGATGGAAAAAGTTCAGATCTTGGATTATTTGAACTGATCCATTTAAAAAAGAACGACTTACAAAAACCGCTTGATCGTCCAGACAATCAGAGCAAAAAGGAAGATCAAAATGGATATTTTGTTGATGCCATGCATCATTCGTAGGTTGAAGTTGGAGGGCTTGTTGGGGTCTGGCTTTTGAAATACCCGCACGAAGTAGTTTCCTACCTCTCCCAACTTGAAAAACTCCTGCACTTTATTCTTCTCGGCCATGATAATTAATTTCTTTATTTACGATTTACGAATTTCGATTTACGAGGCTTTCAGGGACTTCAATCTTTGATCTAGGTAGCAAACTTTACCACTTTACTACCTTCCAACTTCCTAACTCCCCGACTCCCCAACTTCGGTCTTCAGTCTCCCGTCTTCAAATCGCCTCCGGCTCATTCCACATTCCGTCTTCCCGGATGATTTCGATCAGTTCATCCACAGCTTTTTCGGATGGAACGGATCGCTTCACCACCTCTTTTCCTTTGTAGAGCGTGATTTTTCCTTTGCCCGAACCCACATATCCGTAGTCAGCATCAGCCATTTCCCCTGGTCCGTTGACGATGCAGCCCATGATTCCGATTTTGACTCCCTTAAGGTGGTCAGTTCGCTTTCGGATCATCGCTGTAGTCTCCTGAAGGTCAAAGAGTGTCCGTCCACAGGATGGGCAGGAAATGTATTCGGTCTTGGACATTCGGGTTCGAGCCGCTTGAAGCACTCCAAAACTCACCGAATTGTGCAACTTGATCTGATCCAAAACTTCCTGTCGGGTATGCTCACCTTCTTTTTCCAGAGAAATCAAAATCCCGTCCCCCAATCCGTCTACCAGCAACCCACCCACATCCGTGGCAGAATAGAGCATGGTCATGTCGGCTGTTTGATCCGGGTAGCTCACTTTGACTACCACTGGAATATCCGAACCCGCTTCGATCAAAGAAACAAATCCTCTTCTCAATGCAGGCATACTGTGCGTATTGGATGTTTTCAGAATCAAGATTGTGTCTTTTCTTCCTTGAATAGCTGAAATGGTATCTGTGATTTCTGTATCCAAGACTTCCAGAAAATTGATTTCCGAATGGAAAATCTCCGCTTTTTGATATTCTGAAAGGCTGAAAAGAGGGAATTTATTGACCTGATCGGGAGCTTTTTCCCAAACGGAATAATTCTGGATTTCCTTCATCCCATTGGGTAGCATGAAAGGAATCGGATTGGAACCGGAATAGACAAAATCACATCCCAAGTCGTTCATTTTCCACTTGTCCAGTTCAGGCAAGTAGAAATGGCCCACAGCCTTCATTTCCCGATCCGAGATATTTTCGACTTTGGAAATATCTGTAATTACCCGGGGTACATTATGCCCTCCGAAGTTATAAATCTCAGCGACCTGACGCTTGTTATGCTCAAAGGGAGTGATCGGATAGTTGACCACTTCGGGAATGGAGGCATGTTTTGCCCTATGGGTATATCGATCGATAAGTGCTTTGGCTACCGGCGCTTCAAATTCCGGATCTTCGGTAAGAGAAACCCTTACGGTATCTCCCAAGCCGTCTTCAAGGAGAGTTCCGATACCAACGGCTGACTTGATTCTACCGTCTTCTGCTTCTCCTGCCTCGGTTACACCCAAGTGGAGAGGATAGGGTTTGAAGCCTCCTTCGTTAAGCTTTTGGACCAAAAGCCGATAGGCTTGCACCATCACCTGAGTATTGGAGGATTTCATCGAAATGACGATATCGTGGAATTTTTCATCCTCACAAATCCTCAAAAACTCCAGCGCAGATTCCACCATACCGAGAGGAGTATCTCCATATCGGCTCATGATTCGATCGGAGAGCGAACCATGATTGGTTCCTATCCGCATGGCTGTGCCGTTTTCCTTGCAGATTTTCACCAAAGGCAAAAACCGCTCGCGAATCCGTTCCAACTCTTCCGCATAGGACGCATCCGTGTAGTCGATGACTTCAAATTTCTTTTTATCCGCATAGTTCCCCGGATTGATTCTCACTTTTTCCACAATTCGGGCAGCCAATTCGGCCGCATTGGGAGTAAAGTGAATATCGGCTACCAAAGGAGTCTGATAGCCTCTTTTGCGAAGCTCAGCCTTGATATTCTTCAGGTTTTCCGCCTCTTTGAGCGAAGGCGCGGTGATCCGGATCAGCTCACATCCAGAATCGATCATTCGGATACACTGCTCCACAGAGCCTCGGGTATCCATGGTGTCTACCGTGGTCATGGATTGCACCACGATATGATTATCACCACCGATGATGACATCTCCCACCCTTACCGGGATGGTCTTCCTGCGGGAATACTGCGTGAGGCTGTCACAATAAAGGGAATCAAGGCTTTTGATGAGGGATTCCATAGCTTATATATCTCCTAGTTGGGGTCGGATTATTACTTCTTCAACAACGGTTCGGGGCGAAAGGTTATAGGCAGACCAAACACTCTCGGCAATGTCCTCCGCCGGAATAAAGCGTTCCACAGGCAAGTCTACTCCTGCCCAGCTTTCAGTGAGGGTAGCTCCTGGCAAAATGGAGGTGACTTTGATTTGATGGGGTTTCAATTCTTCTCTTAAGCACTTGGTCATGCCGAGCATGGCCCATTTGGAGACCGCATAGCTTCCTCCGTTGGGATAGGCTGTAAGGCCCGCGATGGATCCCATGCTGAAGATGTGCCCGGATTTCCGCTGAATCATATCCTGCACAAAGGCTCTGATCAAATGATAGGCAGAAAACAAATTGGTCTGCATCATCAGCTCAAAATTACCAGCAGGCTCATCGTGAACTGCTCCTGGTAAAAATACCCCGGTATTATTGACCAACACATCCGGAATGGCAACGGCCTTAGCTGCCTCAGCAAAACTTCTTACTTCATCTGCACGGGAAAGATCCGCCTTTTTGGCAAATACACGAACTCCGGGATATTCAGATTCAATTGAGGCTTTGAGACGTTCCAAATCCTCTTGATTTCTCGCACAAGTCAGGATATCGAATCCCTCCTTGGCGAATCGCTCGATGATTGCTTTTCCTATTCCTTTTGTTCCGCCTGTGACCAGGATGCTTTTGCCCATTTGTTTAGCAGTTTAATAGTTAGTATGACAACTAACCAGCGCCAGCAAAGTTACATTTTTTTTCACGCGATTAAGAAATCGAAAAAACAGGGGTGCAGGGGAAGAGAATTCTTGCTTATTTTCAGAAGAAGAGTGACTCTCAAAAAAGAGCCGAGACCTGCATTCTTCCGATATGGACCACCCGATCGAGCCCTTCGGAATTTCTTCCCTCATAGACCAGATTGAGTTGAAGCCCCTCCCCGATTTTGTGTAGCCAATTGAGCGACCAAGTCACATTGGTGCCCACAGTCAGAGCCTGCAGCATTTCATAGCCTACAGGGGAGTTGACCTCTCCATTGTAATCAATTTGGACGAGCTTTAGATTTCCTGTAAGTGTCGTTTTTATGGCTTTTGCATAGCGAATATCCATCCCCGTCTGATGAATTAGAGACTTTTCCTGAAACTCCACATTTTGCACATTTTCCTTTTCTGTGAAAGAATAAAAGCCGGTAATCCGAAAATAGGGAGTAGGCTGCCAAGCCAGTTCAGGACCAAAGGAATACTGATCCAAGGTATAATTTCTGTTGTCAAGAAAATCCGAAGCGGAAACCCGATTTCCCACACTTCCCAAAAGCCGGAGCGTAGTTTGGGAGTTGAAATTGTAGCGGGTGTTGAGTTTCCATTCCTGCTGAATCTGATCCTCAAAGCCTCCCGTCAGCAGCTGCTTCAGTTGGGAGTCAAAAAGAGAAAGGTCAAATCCGTATTTGGCAGATGCCCGATTGAAGAAAAAACTGGTTCGAATCACCTGCCGAAGCGAAAGAATCTGATCTCTACTCAAGCTCCCCACAAAAGGATTTACCCGACTCCAGAAGTCATCAGAAGTGACTTTCTTTTCCACACTGAGGCTGGAGGTATTTGAGAACTTTTGGAGAAAAGACTTCACTCCACCCGCCCCTTTCCAAGAATCCGGAAGTCTGGCCTGAATCCGGTAATTCAGCAAAGTGGTGTAGGCCTGCACAAAGGTATCCGTAGGTACAAAGACCTTGATATACAGTTTCTCCTCCGGATTAATTGCCAGATAGAACTCATTCAACTGCTGAATTCCATCCCCATTGTCATCTCGCCAAGTGTGGGTTCCGTCTCCGTTGGGTGCAGGGAGATAGACATACTCTCGCTGCAGCTCCCGACCGTTCCCAATGGCGTAGCTGATTTCATTTCGGATGAGATTTTTTCCTATCCCACCCGAGTAGTCCACCTTACTTAGCAAAGTCAACTCATTGGGTAGCTCCCTTTGCAAATATCGGATATCCCGGTAGGTGAATGTCCCGCTGAGGTTGTGGTTTTTCCACTGCTTACGCAAAGAGAAATTAGAGGTAAAGGCCTCCGTATCATCCTGTAGAATTCCTCCTGTGGGTAGTCGGTCTGTTCTCCATGCCGCATCGGCGAGGAATGTGAGTTTGAGCGAGTCATTGCTTTGCAGAAATACCCGATGCTCCTGGAAGTTCATCGCAGTACCGATGATAGAATCCCTTTGGGAGTCGGTCACCTGATTGCGGTCCAAGGAAAACTGATAACCCGGCACGAAGATTTTGGATTGATAGCTCACATTACCCAAATACCGAATCCAGTTATTGGTGAGGGTATCTTTGGTAGAATTGAGCTGAAAAAACTCCTGCTGAATTCGGAATCTCTTTCCCAATTCGGCTTTCCAATTAGCCGCTTGCTGATAGCCAGTCAGCTGATCTTCCCGGTTTCTCAGATTGATTCGATAGCTAAGTTCATTGAGCGCGTCTTTTTGCAAGGCAAGCTGAGTGAAAAAGAGACGCTCTGCCGCTGCTTCCCTGAGTTCGGCTGGATCCAAGCCCCAATCCCTGTCAAACTCGATGTACCGAAATCGATCAATGAAATTGAAATTGGTGGAGTTGTATTCCAGCTCGGTTTGGCCCTTGAACCGATATCCTTTCAGGAAACCAAGTTCTCTGTTTTCGGATTGAATCCCAACTTTCCAGCCCAATCCCTGATTATCCTGATCGTCCAGCTCTGAAAACAGGTTTTTGTCCAAAGAAGACAAAGCGACCTCGGTGTAGACTTTTTCATAACTTCCCAAGCGAACCCGTGCTCCAGCCGTAGTCATCCTTCTCGCATCAGGAGCGGGAAGCTGAGTCAAAATGGTGTAATTCCCCTGGGCTTGTCCATTTATCCTTGGAACATACTCATAGACCACCCCATTGGCCAGTTGGGAGCTTTTTCGATAATCTCCCTGTCCTTGGCTGACTTGAGAAAAAGAGACCTGAAAATGAGCCAAGGCAGGATTAGTCGAATAGCGGTAAAAGATCACGGGATTGCCCAAAGCATCGACTTCGGTTACTTTTTCATACAAAATCCGTGTCGGATCAAAGCCCACCGAGTCGATTCTGGGAATGACTGCATTTTGGGTTTGGTCTCCAACGGAAGCCAAAAGGGCCTGCTCCTCGGGAGAAAACTCGGTAAAAAGCGGTCGGTTTCTGTTATCTTTTTCCTGATAGAAATTGACATAAAAATCCACCTTACCATTGGTCTGCAAGTGATTGGCTCCTAAAATGGACCGGGTATAATTTCTCTCCGCAAACTCAAAATCCACTCTCACCCGGGAGTATTGGGTGATCAACACCCGGGGAGTGAAGGTAATCTCTGCCTGATTATAATCGACCACATAGTCCGCATTGAAGCCCCGCTGCAGGAGTCTACCGTCCAAAAATACCCGCTCGGAATTGGCCATAATGACCACAAATCGCTCCCCATTTGGACCATTAAGCCGATATGGGCCAAGCACTCCCTCCAAAATCGGCACTTGAATCGAGGCAAATTTTCCCTTGGCCACCGAGGCAAAACCTTCTGTACTTGCCTCCCAACCTCCTTTTACTTTGTATTTGGTGGTTAGTTGGAGCCCCTGCACGTTTTTGTAATAGCGGAGAAACTCCGATTGCCTTTGCTGCAGCACCACATCCCCTGCCGAAAGTCTGAACTGATCATTGTACAACTCCACCAGCACATTGTCGAAATCCTGGATCTGCTGGGTATTTCCCTCGGGCTGAAATGGGACATTTTGATCCGTGATACTTGCCCTGATTTTCAAGTTCTCTCCAATATCCCCGTCCAGTTGGAGATTCAGCGCAGAATTCACAAAGACATTTTGAGTGTTGCCAAAGGAAACTCCCCGGGTCAAACTACCGGTTTTGTAGAGGTTGGTGCTGGGAAAGAGCTCTTCCCGGATATCAAAATCAGGTAGAGTCTGCACTCGATTGTCTTTGAATAGGGCCGCGGAATCGTAATTGGCCAAAAGTGTCCGACGGGCAAAAGTTTGTTGCAAAGGCAAGGCTAAAGTCTGATAGCAAATCTGTAAAGAATCAGGTAGTGATTCCAGATTTCCATTTAGCAATAGGCTTTGATTTTCAGAACGGAAGGTGAAAGGAAAAGGCTCGCCGGAAGCATCCAAGACCCGAATGGTATTTTCCAAAATAGGCAAGGAATCCAACCTGATCGGCTTCTTCAATTCTTGTGAAGATAACCAACGGCATTTTTCCTGGGCCTGGCTAAATCCAGCCAGCAAAAGAAAGCCTATCAGCAAGATCAACCGCATGCGTATCCAAAACTATTTCTTGAAGGTAATAAAAACCTCAAATTACTGGATAAGGGGAAAGGTAAGGTAAAAAGTAGTGCCCTTTCCTTCTTCTGTTTCAAACCAGATCTTTCCGCCAGCGGTCTCCACCCCACTCTTGGCAATGGCCAGCCCCAAACCTGAGCCTTGGGTTTTGGTGCTGAAATTTGGGATGAATATCTTATCCCTCAATTCGGCCGGAATACCTTTTCCATTATCAGAAATTTCCAGAAAAACCGCTTGCTCGGTCATCCAAAGCCATACTCGAATGTGAGGAGTTTTTCCGGGATCTACCGCCTGGATCCCATTGATAATCAAGTTGGCAATGACTCTCCCGAAGAGTTTATCATCCCCCAAAATGGGGATTTCCTCTGCGTAGGAATCATCCTGAAAATCAAGCCTAACCCGCTTGTCATTCTGAAACAGTTCCAGCACTTTGAGTACTACTGCCTTGTAATTCATCCGCTCATTTTTGGGCAGAGGCATTTTGGCAAAGGTGGAAAAGGAAGAGGCAATCCCGCTTAGCGCATCCACCTGATGAATCAAAGTTTCCAAGGATTTGCGCAGTTTGTCTTTATCTTCCAGTTTACCCTCATGCTCCAGTCGGATCAGGTGCTGCAGGGTCAGCTTCATCGGAGTGAGGGGGTTTTTGATCTCATGAGCTACCTGCTTGGCCATTTCTCTCCAGGCAGATTCCTTTTCGGAAGAGGCCAAGACTTTTTTACTCGCCTCCAGTTTGAAAAGCATGTTGTTGTATTCCTTCACCAGCAAGCCGATCTCATCCTTGGCAGCCCAATACATGGGCTCGTTGTTTTCCAGATTGGTGGACTTGAGTTTTTGGGTAAGTATTTTAAAGGGCAAGGTCAGATTGCGGGAAACAAAGCTTGAAACCACCAGAAAAAGAATGAAGATGACAACAAAAGCATTGAAAATATTACTCAAGACATCCGAAATGAGCGAATTGAGCTCCGTCTCCGATTCGAAATACGGGATAGCCAAAATGCCGGAAATCGAGGAGTCCAACTGAGAGGGAATTCCCAGATACACCGTCTGATAGCTCAGATTTCCGATTTTTTCCTGAATCAAAAGCTCAATCTGATTCTTTTCCATGATTCCAGCCATCGCTGCAGGATTGATCAGAGGAGACAGAATCTTCTTATCAAAAATATTCGGCCGATTGGTAAATTCCAGCATTCCGTCCGGCGTATAGAGATGGATATCACTTGCTAAGGTATTTGCCAGCGCATTGATCTCTTCATTGAGCAAATCCCGGTCTATACTTTCCGGATTTTGATTATTCAAAAGGCTCCCCAAATTGACCCGGATCAGGTTGGCTTTTTCGAGGTATTGGCGATTCAGATCATCCCTGTAGCTGCCTGTAAGCAGGCCAATGGTAATGATAGAGATAATGATAATCGGGAAAAAGAAAGCAAAATTAAGGTAAAGCTGAAGCTTGGTGGAATAATTGAACTCAAAGTTGCGGTACCCTTTGAAGAGGGTATTGAGAAGAATGGCCAAAAAAGTCAAAAACACAAAAGCGACGAAAAACAGGGAGATATTCCCAAAAAAATGAGCAACCGAAGGAGTGGAAGAAGAGATCACCAAAATCTCATCCCCATTGCGAATGCCTAAATGATGAAACCCGCTTTGGATCACACCTGAATTGAAAAGTTGATCTCTTTGAAGATTGGTTGTAAATGTCTCTTGGGAGTAGTTGAATACTCCGACGCTTCGGAGCAATTCCCCGTCTCGAAACACCGCATAGGGATACGTAATCGGCTCAAGCTTATCCGCGTATTTTTTATCCAATAGCAATTTGGGATAAACACTCCCAGGCTGCACTCTCAGCTGATTCAGCTCAAAAAAGACCGTTCCCAAAAGATTATTATCCCTTACGATGGGAACAAAGCCGACCATTTTATTGGCCCCGGTCTCTTTTCCCCGAATGAAATAGAGATCCCTCACCCCAGTGGCATAGTCGCTTTTGACAAACTGCTGCTGAAGTGTAGCCAGCTCAACCCTTTCCATTGGACCGAGAATTTGTTGCCCTGAAGGAGAAAAAATCCGGATGACTACTTCAAACTGATCGAAATAATTATCAAGATAGATTTTTCTCAATTTGGTTTCTACCGGGTCTTTGGAGAGCAGTGGATCTGCAAGGCGGTTTTGGATAAATAGGTCATTTCGCAGCCGGCTAAATATATCCGACATGAAAAACTCCGTCATTACGTCATTTTCAATCAGGTTTTGAGTCGCAAAACGCATTTTTGACTGAACCAAACTTTCCCTTCCCGTTTGAAAGGTGCTCACTCCCATGATCCCTGCCATGACCAAACTCGCATAGAAAAATGTCATAAAAGTATCCAAACCCAACCGGAACACATTTCTGTAAAGCTCAAATCGAACTACCGAAAAAATAAATATCAAATGCAGGGCCCAGGCCACACTCCACCAAAATGAAAACCAAAACATCAGCCCCAAAACAGGCAAGCCAAAAACCAAAAGCAGCCGCTTACTCGCCCCAGAATGTGGAAATACGCTGCCCAAAACCCGAAAGAGAGTCAGGACCAACAGAATGTAAATGCCTGCCCACAAAAAAAGTATGAGGAAGCTGATTGCTTTGAATCCATCGAATGTAGGAATAGAGCGAATGTCCAAAACCCACTGGGAGTTAAATATCAAATCTCTGGGGAGAAACCAGAGAATCAGAAAAAAGAGTGAACTGACCCCGAAAGCAAGAAGAAAGAACAGAAGGAAAGGAGACCGATCGGCCAGCTTTTGGGCATTTTGCAGCGTAATCGCTCCTGCCAACTCATGGATCATCAATCCAAACAGAAACACCAAGCCGAGTGTATTGAGCATCAAATCGCCCAAACTGGGATTGAATCCGGAAGAAGCGTAATAAATAGAATCGAAAAGCTCGGTTTCAAAAAATCCACCCGGAAAATCCGTCCCTAACATCAACCACCGCACGGCCAAAAAGAGGATAAATCCATAGCCTATAGTCTGCCAGCGTTGGCCCTTTTTCCATTTTTTTCTTAAAAAATCAAAACTTACCAATACGTAAAGCATAGAAATGGAACAGATAAAAATGACCAAGGCCGTATTGGAAACCCGGGTCACCGGAACATAGCCTAATAGAAAATTGATTCCAAAAAGTTCCTTACCCGCTGAGTTCCGAATCTGATAGGCCCCATCTGAAGGATTGGAAAAAAGCTGGAATCGCTCGTTTCCAAAAAGCTCAGGAGATGGACCAGTCTGGAGATAATCGTTTTGAATTGATCCCGGCCAGATCAACCGATAGGCATGGACCATATAATAATCGGCACTTCCTCGCTTGATTTTCCTAGTTTTCAGGAAAAAAGTCCCGAAAGGATCTTCATGCAGGAGATATTCCTTGGAAACGTCCAAAGCAGAAAAATCCAGCTTGACCGTAAAATCAGACCAAAACATCAGGTTTTTTTCCTGATCCAGAAGAAAAAACGGATGTAAATGGGAAGGACTGCTGATCATGGTGAAAGTAACCGGATCTTCCGGTCTCACGTCCATCAAGACCCGGATAAAATCCGTATCAAAATCCTTTTCTATCCTTTGGATTTTGGATTCGATCAGTTGCAGGTATTTTTCCTCATCGCTTTTTTGAAAAACAAAAAAATTCAAAATCAGGACGATCAAGACAGCCAAGATGCCAAACAAGATCAAAAGACGACGGGTAGATGGACTCATTTAGCCTAAAAATAAAAAAGCAAAGTCTGGTATCAAACTTTGCCTTTACCTTCATCGAAGGGATAATTTAGCTTTTTTCTTTTTGGCAGATCTATACCATAGAAAACCAATAATGGCTGCCATCAAATACGGCATCACGAATAGGTATAAAATCCCGTTATTCAGTCCAGCGCCGATGGAGGTATCTCCATTGCTTACGTTGTTTTCCACGGATGCCCGGCACATCGCGCATTGAGCCCATGAGGTCAACTGGAGGCCGAAAAACAGGATTATTACAAAGAAATACTTCAACTTCATCGCGTTTCTTATTTGAATTGACCGGATCAATGGGTGTAATACGGTGAGATCATCAAGTACACAATCACCCCTGTAACCGAAACGTAAAACCAGATCGGAAAGGCGAATTTAACCAATTTTCGGTGCTTTTCCCTCTGATCAGTGTAGCCATAATAGTAGGCAAACAAAATCGGGAATAAAGCTATGGCCGCAAAGAGGATATGCGTAATCAAAAGGAAATAGTAAATCGGACGGATGATCCCTTCTCCCCCAAAACTGGTGCTTTCCGCCGCGCTGTGATAGATCACGTAGGAAACCAAGAAAATGGCTCCCAACGTAAAAGCCACGGTCATGGTAGCCCCATGGTAAGCAAACTTCTTCTGCTTTGCGAAAATCAAGGCTATAATCAAAGCTACGGAAGCCGCAGTATTAATCACTGCATTCAGATGAGGCAGAAAATATACCCAATCTCCCAGCGCAGTAATTTTGGTAGGCATAAAGAGCAGCACGGCTACTGCCAAAGGAATTGCAACGGATATCCCAATTATCCAGCCTTTAACACTTTTTTCGTTCCCCAAAACTTTATTCTCAATTTTTGCCATGCAATAAAACTTTTGTTTCCAACATTAATAAATCGACAGCTTCACGATCTGTACCACTGTAGTATCCACGGATGCGCCCCATTTCATCAATCAGAACAAATTTATCGCTGTGGACAAAATCATCCGGCACTCCATTTCCATCCAAGGTGGGTAAAACGAATCCGCACTTGGCCAGCTGATACGTCTCCTCTTTTGGACCGGATAGAAAGTGCCATTTACCGGGTATAGCATTATGTTTTTCTGCATACTCTTTTAGAATCTCAAGAGTATCGTACTCTGGGTCTATACTGATAGACATGATCTGAATCTTTGGCTCGTCTCTAAACATGTCATTGACCCGCTCCATTTCCTTAGACATAAGAGGACAAATACTTGGACAGGAAGTAAAAAAGAAGTCGACGATTGTGATTTTCCCTTCCATTTCAGCCCTTCCTAAGGATTCCCCATTTTGATTCAAAAAGGAAAATTCCGGTATAAAATGCTGACCTGAATCCGTAGATGGACACTCCTGAAAAGGATTGTCCACTCCATTTTCGAAATAAATTGGAAGATCGTATTCATTTTTCCCAAATCCTCTCAGGAAAAGAAAGATCAACAAGGGAATAAGCAGTATGCAGACCAAAACCATGCCCTGCAGCAATCTCAAACTTCTCATACTAGTTGATTAACAAAAAAGAAGGTTGAAGTGATTCACTCCAACCCTCTTTTTTTGGAAATTTTTTACGGATTACCAACGCATCATAAAGATGTCCGAGCCCTCCTTGGCCAAGGCAATCAGAAGCCAAACCAAGAAGATCAAAGGAACGATGATGGAATAGAACAAAGGCTTCACTTCGTCTCCCAAGTGCATAAATTCCATCATGATGTACTTGGCTTTCCAAATAGTCAGAATGATGAAAAGGGCATACAAGAGAATACCTCTATCCATGGTAAATGCCATAATAAATTCAGCGACAGTGATGGCCAAAAGAATTCCGGCAGTTTTCCAGATTTTCTTGATTTTCTCTTCATTTCTAGGTTCTACCTGAAGAGTGGATTTAGTGTCTTGGATTTCCATATTTCGAGAATTTTAAAAGGCTTAGATCAAATAGAACAAGGTAAACACGAATACCCAAACCAGGTCAACGAAGTGCCAGTAAAGGCCGATTTTCTCAATCATTTCATAGTGACCTCTCTTGTCATACACTCCCACAGCAGCCTGATAGAAAGCCAAGAAAAGGAGCACCACACCGATGGTCACGTGGAAACCATGGAAACCGGTAATGAAGAAGAACAATTGAGCAAAAGCAGGAGGTCCATACTCATTGACAACCAAGTTGGCTCCAAATACAGTCTCGGTCACATTTTGATTCAAAGAATTGATGTAAGTCAGGACTGAACCTCCGTCTGTACCATGGATGAAGTGCGACCATTCCCAAGCCTGACAGCCCAAGAAAGTGACACCACCTAACATAGTCCAAAGCATCCATTTAACTACATCATTTCGATCATTTCTATGACCTGCTTCTACTGCCAATACCATGGTCACAGAAGAGGAAATCAGAATGAAAGTCATGATACCCACAAATACCAATGGGGCATGAAAACCGTGTAGGAAAGGAACGGCTTCAAAAACCAATTCCGGAACAGGCCAGTATTCATTGGAACCGACGAAAGTTTCGGCAGGTCCGGCGTAGGCAGGATAGCTGACTCGGATAGCCAGATAGCTGATCAAAAAGGCAGCGAAAGTGAAAATGTCGGAAAGCAGGAAAAACCACATCATAAGTTTTCCATAGCTAGCCTTAAGGGGCTCATTTCCTCCTCCCCAAACGCCTCTCTTCGAGCTTACTCCAATAGCAGTAGAATGCGCAGACATAAATTATCTATTTGTACCAGGTTAAATTAATGATTCAATAATAAGAACATGAAAAGATACAGCCAAAGCCCTCCCAGAAAATGCCAGTATGTCGTGGCCATCTCCATGGTGTTCATGGCTTGTGAATGTACCTTCAATCTGAAAGTCGAAATTAGCACAATAATCAGAAATAGTAAACCACTGATCAGATGCAAGGCATGCATTCCTGTGATTACGTACAAAAACGAACCTGCAGGATTGCCTACAAAGAATACTTCACGATCCACCAAAGCAATCCAACTATACCACTGTCCGACCAAAAATCCAATTCCTAACAGGACGGTCAGCACCATACCTGTACGAAGATTGGCAAAATTGTCTTTCTTGGCAGAAAAATAGGCCCACTGCAAGGCTAAAGAACTAAGAACTACAATTCCAGAGGTAATCCAAAAGACCTCAGGAAGATCATATTCCAACCAGTTTCCTTCTGCTTGCCTCACAATATATGCACTTGTCCAGGCCGCAAAAAGCATGACTACTGTGACCATAAACAGCCACAAGGCAAACTTTTTGGGATGCATGCTGATCGGCTGTTCGACCATATCTACGTACTTCAATTCTCTCTCCATCACTTAAGGCATCTTATCCAACAAATACGCTATCTGCACAATGGGCAGGTAGAGAAATGATCCAAACATAATCTTCAAGGCAGACTTCCTACTGCAATCTCTCATCAGGGAGAAAGTCTGTGCCAAAAACAGCACTCCACAGATTGTAGCAACAATTCCAGAATTGATCCCGGTAAGCCCAAAATAAGACGGTAGCAAACCCAGAGGAAGTAGAAACAAGGTGTAGATCATAATCTGAATCGCAGTATTCAAATCCTGACCTCCACCACTGGGCAAAAGTTTAAAACCTGCTCTTTTGTAATCTTCATCAGATACCCAAGCAATAGCCCAAAAGTGAGGGAATTGCCAAATAAACTGAATCCCAAAGATGATCAACGCTTCATGGGAGATAGCTCCTGTGGCTGCAGTCCATCCCAACAAAGGAGGCATTGCTCCAGGGATAGCACCTACAAACACTGCAATAGGTCCAACCCGCTTCAGAGGAGTATAGACAAATACATAGAGTACCATACTCAATATCCCCAACCAAGTAGTCAATGGATTGGTAAATACCCAAAGCAAACCAACTCCCACTAATGCTACCACTACAGTGAACCAATACGCTTCCTGCAGAGAGATGATGTTCAGGGGTAAAGGTCGGTTTTGGGTTCTTTTCATCAGCCGATCCAAATCCCGCTCCATAATTTCATTGGCAGCACCCGAGGCTCCCGAAATCAAAAAACCTCCCAAGGCTAAACCCAAAAACCCGGTCCAGCCAAAACCTATTCCCCGATCGCCAAGGATATATCCAAAGACGGCGGAAAAGGTCACCAATGCAGATAATCTGATTTTAATCAAATCTGCATAGGCCTTGGCTCTCACCAAAAGGAAGCTTCCTATAGAATGGTCAGTTGCATTAACTGTACTCATTTTTACTATTTAATTTAACTTAAATTGAACTTGATCTTTCAATTGGAGGATAAGCATCAGCTGTATTCCCAAAATCAAAGACCCAAAGACTAAATGAAGCGGTTGGAGGAATGCAGGAATACCAAAGTAGGCCATACCAATGCCTGTTGCTATTTCCAGAAGCAAAACCAACATCAACACTTGACTCCATATCTGAACCTTAGACTTACGGACTGCATATTTGAAAGCCCAAAAGAAATAAAGAACATGTACAGCCAAGAGCAATAAGGAAAAAGATCGATGGATGATAAACTTGAGTCCAATTTGATCAATCCACTCTTCTCTCATCAAATTTCCGAATGCGAAAGAAATTCGGTCAATCTCCTCACGAACCTGAGTTCCCAATACTACCTGAATCAGCATCAGGATGGCTCCAATGATTAAAATCCATCTCACTTTGGAGGGAATTTCTACTCGTACTCCATGCTCAGCCTGCAGTCTTTCTGACCGATGATTAATGTACAACAAAACCCCCACAAGCGCTAAAGCGAGAAGCATGTGTATCGTGATCATCCAAGCCAACAAGTTGGTGGAGACAACAATGGATCCAATCCAACCCGTGAACAGAACCAAAAGCAGTGCAACAAAAGCAAGGATCGGAATCATTTTATCAATCTTCCATAGCTTCAATGACTTCCAAAGCGTAAGAATGATCAATAAACCAATCACAACACCGATCAGACGATTGATGTATTCTATCCAGGTTTTTGTGGCATTGAATTCCTCCTCAACCAAAATGGACTTGTCGTCTGCAATTTGCCGGGCGGTATCTTCAAAGCCTAATTTTTCAAGTGTAGCTACAAACCTTTCGTTTTTAGCCAATCTCTGAGCGAGATAAATCTCCTGATAATTTTTTGGGAGCTGATCCACATGTGTAGGTGGAATCACGCTCCCAAAACATTTTGGCCAATCGGGACATCCCATTCCGGAGCCGGTGCTCCTGACGATCCCACCAACCAGTATGAGGAAATAAACAGCTGCCACCGTCAAGAAAGATGTCCGGCGGAAGCTGTTTATCAATTTATCAGTGTTTGTTTTCATTGGCGACCAATACCTCAGACTCCTCCTTCATAATCTCCTCTTCCAACTTCACCAACTCCTGTTCATGAGGCAGATTGGATTCTGGGGTTTGAGAGTAAGGTACAGTCTGTGGAATGAAGTCTTCAACAGCACCCGGCTTAGAGTAATCATAAGGCCATCTGTAAACAGTAGGGATTTCTCCAGGCCAGTTACCATGCCCTGGGTTGATAGGCGTAGTCCATTCCAAGGTAGTAGATCTCCAAGGGTTAAGAGTAGCTTTTCTACCTCTGTACATGCTGTAGAAGAAGTTGAACAGGAAGATAAACTGTGCTGCAAATGTGATGATAGCAGCAACAGACACAAACATGTTCAGATCTGTATACATGTTGGTGAATTCAAAGTTGGTCCAAGAGTAATATCGTCTAGGAAAACCGGCAATCCCGATGTAGTGCATAGGGAAGAATACCATGTATACGCCTACGAAAGTCAACCAGAAGTGTACATATCCTAATCTCGCATCCATCATTCTTCCAAACATCTTAGGGAACCAGTGGTATACACCAGCCAGCAATCCAAAGAAGGAGGCTGAACCCATTACCAAGTGGAAGTGCGCCACTACAAAATAGGTATCATGAAGCTGAATATCGATAGCAGAGTTACCTAGGAAAATACCAGTCAAACCACCGGAGATAAAGAAGGAAACCAAGCCGATAGAAAACAACATCGCAGGAGTAAAGATCAAGTTACCTCTCCAAAGTGTAGTCAGGTAGTTAAATACTTTTACTGCTGAAGGAACCGCAATGATCAAAGTGAGGAACATGAAGATCGAACCCAAGAATGGATTCATCCCTGAAACGAACATGTGGTGAGCCCAGACGATGAAGGAAAGAATAGTGATTCCCAACATGGAAATAATCATCGCCTTGTAACCAAAGATTGGCTTTCTGGAGTTTGTGGCAATTACCTCAGAAGTAATACCCAAAGCAGGTAAGAGAACGATATAAACTTCAGGGTGACCCAAGAACCAGAATAAGTGCTGGTACAATACAGGGCTACCTCCTGTGTTAGGTAAAGCTTCACCACCGATATAGATATCGGAGAGGTAGAAGGAAGTACCAAAGCTTCTGTCAAAGACCAATAACAAGGCTGCAGCAAACAACACAGGGAAAGACAATAAACCAATTACAGCAGTGAGGAAGAATGCCCAAATGGTCAATGGAAGTCTTGAGAAAGACATTCCTTTTGTTCTCAAGTTAATTACTGTAGTGATATAATTGATACCTCCAAGAAGAGAGGAAGCGATAAAGAAAGTCATCGCAATCAACCACAATGTCATACCCAATCCAGAACCTGGAATAGCTTGTTCCAGAGCTGATAGTGGAGGATAAACTACCCAACCACCTCCGGCCGGACCGGTTTTGATGAATAAAGAAATAAACATGATCACACTGGAAAGGAAGAAGAACCAGTAAGAAAGCATGTTCATAAATCCTGACGCCATATCTCTGGCACCAATTTGTAGAGGAATCAGGAAGTTAGAAAAGGTACCACTAAGCCCGGCAGTCAATACAAAGAAAACCATGATAGTACCATGCATGGTTACCAAAGCCAGATAAAAAGTAGGATCAAGTGCTCCTGTCTCAGTAATCCAACCTCCCAAAAGTGGTCGTAACCACTCAAGATTCATTTCCGGAAATCCCAATTGCAACCTAAAAAGGATGGAAAGGAATCCGCCAATAATCGCCCAAAAGATACCGGTGACCAAGAATTGCTTCCCGATCATCTTGTGATCTTGGGTGAAAATATATTTTGTTATAAAATTATCATGATGCTCGTGATCGTGATGATCGTGCGCATGTACATCATGATTTGCTACAGATGCTGTTGCCATAACCTATAATTTTATTTTTTACTTTCGCTCAACTGAATATCTGCCAATTCTTTCATTTCAGCAGGAAGATTTTCTGCAAGGGAAGGGTTTTGCTGAATAAAAGATTTCTGTTCCGCCAACCACTTCTGGTAAGCTTCTGGCTCTACTACCTCAATCACCTTCTTCATAGAGAAGTGCCCACGCCCACAGATTTCTGTACAAGCGATTTCATACTCAAATTCCGGATTGTTCAATTCTGCTCTCATTTCTTCGGTTGTCTTGGTAGGGACAAACCAGAAACGGGTAGGCATTCCGGGAACAGCATCCATTTTCAATCTCATATGTGGTGCGAATACGGAATGCAAAACATCACGAGCTCTGATTTTGAAAAGAACAGGTTCACCCTTTGGAATAACTACTTTTGGCGAAGGGAAATCATCGATCGCATTTTTATCGGTGAAATCCACCCCATGCGAATTGGAAGCCGTTATCAATCGATAATCGTAGTCTCCCAACACATTGTCTTTGCCAGGATATCTCACGTCCCATGCAAACTGATATCCCATGATTTCTACAACATGAGCATTTTCAGGGGCAGGTGCGGTGATATCGGACCAAGCCATCCATCCCGTAAGTACCAAACCGGCGAGCACAACGCCCGGCACAGCAGTCCAGATGACTTCCAGCTTGTTGTTGTCAGGGTAAAAGGAGGCTTTTCTGTTTTCCTTATACTGATATTTGTAGGGAAAAACGAAAAGCAAAATGTGCGTAATCAGGAATACTACACCAGTAACAGCCATAGTCACCCAAAAGAGCTGATCTGTAATTACCCCATGTTCAGAAGCTACAGGCAACTGATAGTTGTCAAATTCTTTAATGGAATACCAAAACATGAGAATGCCAGTTCCCACTAAGAACAATACGAAAAGAATCGCATTGATCTTGTTACTTCCGGATGCTACTTTTTTATCCGAGCCTTTTACAACCGATACCAAGGTTTGAATTCTGTAAACCATCCAAATGATGGATAACAGCAACAAAACCCCTACTCCAATCAGAAATCCGTACATACCTTATTTTTTTCGGATAGTTAATTAAATGTGATGATGATAGCTTTCTTCAAGCATTGGATGATTTTTCGCAATCAGGTTCTTCTTCGCCAAACCACTTAACACAACCAACGCCACCGCGGAACCATAAACCAGGAACATTCCTACTTCCATCAGACCGATGCCTCCATTGTGTCCTAAAGTACCCGGCTGAATCATCAGGAAGAAATCTATCCAATGTCCAACCAAAAGAATGGTACAAACCAATTTGAGGAAAACTCCGTGTCTTTTGGAATCCCTTGTCATTAAAACCAAGAAAGGGAGCACAAAGTTTAGTGCAATGTTCACAAATATAAATCCTCCATACACATCACTCTGAAGCCGCTCCAAAAAGTAGACGGATTCTTCAGGAATATTTGCATAATAGATCAAAAGAAATTGAGAAAACCACAGATAGGTCCAGAAGATGGAAAATCCAAATACAAACTTACCCAAGTCATGAACGTGGTTTTCATTGACCATTTCAAGATATCCTCTTCCTTTCAGGAAAATGGTAAGTAAAGTAATTGCAGATAAGCCCGAAACGAACCAAGAAGCAAATACATACCAGCCAAAAAGCGTGGAAAACCAGTGCGTATCAATGGACATGACCCAGTCCCAAGCCGAAATCGACGAGGAAACAGCGAAGAATACCAGGAAGTAAGCAGACCAGCTTCTCATTTTAAACCAATGAGAAGTACCCCCCAACTGATCTTCCTGATCTGAGATTTTTTTGAATTTATTGAAAAAGAAAACCCAGAAAGCAAAGAAAACAACCATTCTCAGGACGTAGAATATCGGGAAGGTTCCTTTCTCCATAGGCCAATAGAAGAATGCTCCTTTCCCATCGATGATGGGATCATAGAGTTCTTTATTGTTTTTGTCAAATAAATAGGCATGCGTCCAGTGGAAAAGGTCATGATTGGCAAGAAAGAACGTGGCAATCATCAACAAGGCAGCATAAGGCAACCAGCTACCCAGGGAAAGCATCACTCTCAAAAGAGGCGCCGACCATCCGGCTTGAGCCGCAAATTGAATTGCAAAGAAGAAAACGCCTACAATGGCGATTCCTGTGAAGAAAACATTGTTGATCCAAAGATTGGCATAAAGTCGCTCGTACCAATGAAATGCATGGCCACCTGCTTCTCCAGCTTCTTCATGGTGACCACCGGTCATTGCCATTACGATACCGATACCTAAAATAACCGCACCGATAATCAAAACGGTCATGATAGATTTTTTGGTGGCAGCGTTGAAATCGAAACGCTGATCTAAATTGTAGTGTTGTTCGCCGTGATGAGCCATGATTAATTAGCTGGGGTTACTTGTGCCTCCTCAGTAGTAACTTCTGCGCTTGCAGTAGCCTGTCCTTGGATAACTTGTTTGACATAGTGAACAATTTTCCATCTGCTCTCAGCAGGGATTTGAGATCCATGAGCTCCCATTCTTCCTTTTCCTTTGGTGATGACATGGAAAATATGACCTTCAGGAAGTCCGACATAAGCACCACCTTTCAGATTGGCGACACCACCGATTACTTCACCTGCTTTACCATCTCCTTCACCGCCTTTGCCATGACAGGCGTTACAGTACTGAAGATATAAAGCCTCACCCTGCGCCAAGACCGCATCAGAGGAAGGAACTGGATTTTTTACCAAAGCTGCCTGCTCCAATTCAAAGGTCTTCAAACGATAAGGCAAATAACCTTGCTTGTTTCGAGGAACAGTATTTTCAACAGGCTCTCTCATATTCATTCCATGAGGGTTATTGATATTGGAATTGTAAAATTCTCCTTTACCATCCTCTCTGTTGGAAAGCCATGCGCCTTGAGATTCGTCTTGAATCTGTGTCAGTGGTTCATAGGCTACGGAATGATACATCTGAGGAGCATATTCCAATCCCGGGCTGTCTCCATCTGCTTTGCAAGCAGAAAAAAAAGCCACTACCAGAACCGAACCCGTCAGTGTTAATGCATTTGCAATTTTCATATATCCGGAATTCTTATTCGAAACTTTTTTCATTTACTTCAGAAGCTCCTGAGGACTTCAGGATTTCCTTGATTTTTGCCAAGTCCATAGCCCCGTTGTTGGCAATATCCACAGCCATGATGTGCTTGTCATCTGTGCTTCTGACATCGAAGATTCTGGGTTGTGCCCAAGGCTTCAAGTTGGAGCTGACCATAAACACACCCACCATGCCGAAAGCTGCCAGCAAAACGGTCATTTCAAAGGTGACCGGAATGAAATCGGGAAACGCTGCATAATCTTTTCCCCCGATGATCATCGGCCAGTCAAAACGCATCATGTAGAATTGCATGGTCAAGGCCAAGCTGGTGCCTAACATCCCAAATAGGAAAGCAGCAATGGGTAGACGGCTTCTTTTGTAGCCCAAAACATGCTCCAATCCGTGAACAGGATACGGGGAATAGACTTCGTGGATTTTTACTCCGCTACCTCTGACTTTTTCTACAGCATGGAGCAATACGTCCTCATCGTCGTAAACTCCCAAAACAAAATGTGTATCTCTTTCCATGATTATTTTTCAACTTTTTCAGATGAAGACTTCAAGACAGATTTTACTTCAGCCATGTTGATTACAGGGAAGAACTTCGCAAAAAGGAAGAACAGGGTAAAAAACAAGCCGAAAGTGAACAAATAAACTCCCACATCTGCCCAAGTAGGATAGAACATAGCCCAAGAAGAAGGCAAATAATCTCTGTGAAGGGAAGTGACGATGATTACAAATCGCTCAAACCACATCCCGATGTTGACTACCAGAGAAAGAAGGAAAGTAGCTACTATGGAGGTTCTGATTTTCTTAAACCAGAAAAGTTGTGGAGAAATCACATTACAAGTCATCATTGACCAGTATGCCCACCAATAAGGTCCAGTGGCCCGGTTGATAAAGGCGTATTGTTCTGCCTCAACACCGGAATACCAAGCAATGAAGAATTCGGTGATGTAGGCGATACCTACAATGGAACCTGTAATGATGATTACGATATTCATCAATTCGATGTGACCGATAGTGATGTAATCTTCCAGTTTGAATACTTTTCTGGTGATAATCATCAGGGTCAAAACCATGGCAAAACCGGAGAAGATCGCACCCGCTACGAAATAAGGAGGGAAGATCGTGGTATGCCATCCCGGTATCACCGAGGTTGCAAAATCAAAAGATACAATGGTGTGAACCGAAAGTACCAATGGTGTTGCCAAACCTGCAAGAATCAGGGAAACGGATTCATATCTCATCCAAGTCTTAGCAGCTCCATCCCATCCGAAAGACAAAGCTCCGTAAATAGTCTTTCTCAAACCTGTAGCTCGGTCACGAATCGTGGCAAAATCAGGAATCAATCCGATATACCAGAAAACCAAGGAAACAGAGAAATAAGTTGAGATTGCAAATACGTCCCAAAGAAGAGGTGAGTTGAAGTTTACCCAAAGAGAACCAAAGGTATTGGGAAGCGGAAGCGCCCAATAAGCACCCAACCAAGGACGACCCATGTGAATCACCGGGAACATCGCTGCACAGATAACGGCAAAGATGGTCATCGCCTCAGCAGCACGGTTGATGGATGTTCTCCACTTTTGTCTGAAAAGCAAAAGTACTGCTGAAATCAGCGTACCGGCGTGACCGATACCGACCCACCACACAAAGTTGGTGATGTCCCAAGCCCAACCAACGGTCTTGTTGAGACCCCACATACCAATCCCTTCCCAAAGGGTGGCTGCCAGGGCAATAAATCCTAAAGCCAAGACTCCGGCAGCGGTAAGGAAAGCCAAAAACCAGGATAAGGATGGTTTTCCCTCTACCTGACGTGCAATGTCATGTGTGACGTCATGATAGGTTTTACCTCCGGTGACTAACGGCTGGCGTACGGATGAAGTAACCTGCATAGTTTATAAAATTATGATTACGCTTCGTTTTTCTCTTTATTTCTGATTTTGGTAAAGTACCAAACGTTAGGGCTAACGTTGATCTCTTCCAACACATGATACGCTCGCTCTTCTCCCACTTCCTTCAAGGCAGAAGTAGAATTCTCCTCGATTTTCAGAAGCTGGGATACTCGACTGCTAGGATCATTCATGTCTCCGAATACCAAAGCATCAGTAGGACAAGCAACCGCACAGGCTACATTGATTTCTCCATCCTGAACTTTTCTCTTCTCACGCTTTGCAGTCAGCTTTCCAGCCTGAATTCTCTGCACACACATGGAACATTTTTCCATTACACCCCTTACGCGCACGGTCACGTCGGGATTAAGGACCATTTTACCCAAGTCATCATTTTGAGCGACGTTCACTCCAGCAAAGTCCTTGTTGTCATGATACTTGAACCAGTTGAATCGACGTACTTTATACGGGCAGTTGTTTGCACAATATCGGGTACCGATACATCTGTTGTAGGTCATTTGGTTTAGACCCTCGGAAGAGTGAGTCGTGGCAGCCACCGGACATACTGTCTCACAAGGAGCGTTGTTACATTGCTGACACATCATCGGCTGGAAGGTTACCTCCGGATTCTCTGCAGCCACTTCCATCCCTCTCAAATCATCAGCTGGAGCGTCTGAAGAGTAGTACCGATCGATACGGATCCAAGCCATCTCTCTTCGGTTAAGCACTTCTTGTTTTCCGACTACAGCTACGTTGTTCTCTACCTGACAGGCAATCGTACAAGCACCACAACCAATACAGGAATTCATATCGATAGCCAAGCCCCAGTGGTGCTGGCTATACTGGTGTCCTTTCCAAAGAGAAATCTTGGAAGGTTTTACGAATTCTCCATCCTTGTAAATTTTCGGCTTATATCTTCCTGCTGAAGCATCTTGTTTATAATCAGCCAAAGTGGCTTCCTGGATGACGTTTTCACGCCCCATGAAGGTCTGATGCGTCTGCGTTCTTGCAATTTTATAGGAGTCACTCGTGACGGCAACTTCTACCCCGGCGATGATATCAAAATTGACAAAACCTTTGGATGCGTCCAGTAGGTCGTAGGCATTTACCCCAACACCATCAGCAACTCGACCTGCCTTGGTTCTTCCGTAGCCCAAGGCCAATCCGAAAGTGCCATTAGCCTGACCGGGCTGAATCAAAATGGGAACGATCAAAGACTTTCCATTGACCGTTATTTGCGCTTTCTTGGTGTTTTCTTCCACCATGGTTACTCCGTTTTCTGAAGCCCATGCTTGAGACACGGTCAGATAGTTATCCCAAGTGGCTTTCGTGATCGGGTCAGGCATTTCCTGAAGCCAAGGATTGTTCGCAAATGCACCGTTTCCGATACCTACCTTGGAATAAACCACCAATTCAGCACCAGCGTTGTCTGCTTTGTAGGCTTTGGCCACTTCTGCAGCGGCTGCAGCCACATCTCCGGAAGCCGAAACAGAAAGGGCTGTTTTATTCAGGGCAACCACTCCGTTATACAATGACGTATCCCAGAATTCCTGGAAATCACCACCTGTCTCCACTTGAGTGAAAACAGAAGATTCCCAGTTGGTCCTTAGGAAATCATAAAAATTACTATTGGAACCAGCCCAAGTCAGGAAGGAATCCTGAGCCTGACGGGTGTTAAATAGTGGAGAAATGGTTGGCTGAGCCAAGGAGAAATGTCCCAACTTGGGCTCATAATCATTCCAAGACTCCAAAAAGTGATGATCAGGAGCCACAATCTGTACCAAAGAGGAGGTTTCATCCATAGTACCATTGGTGGCGATGCTCACCTTTGCCTTGGAGATACCCTCAGCAATTTCAGCACCTCTTGCATGGTCATACACCGGGTTACAGTTGTAGAACACCACCCCTCCGATTCTTCCAGCTTTCAGTTCTGTCACAAACTGATTCATTTTGGCATCATCTCCTTTTCTGAAATGAGCAGGAGTTGAGAAATCTACAGTGGTCCCGGTATTTCCGAGCAATTCATTGATCGCATGGATTACTACTTGGACGTTCGGATCATTGGATCCAGAAACGACCAATGAGGAACCTCTGGAAGCCAAAAGATCATTGGCGGCTTTATCCAAGTGTGCAATTTCTACTTTTGGAGCAGAAACTGCAGGTGCTCCTGTTTTTGAAGCAATAGCATTGTATAAGGCCAAAACAGCTAATCCAGACTGAGAAGCCTTGATCGGAGTACGGTAATCTGCATTGGCACCGGTCAAAGAAAGATTGGATTCAAACTGATAATGTCTGGACATTTCAGGCTTTTCCTTGGTGATCTTTCTTGTTTTTGCATAAGCTGAAGCAAATTCGATCGGAGAAATCCAAGTACCTAGAAAATCAGCACCAAAGGATACGATGGTTTTCGCTTTGTCAAAATAATAGGAAGGAAGAACTGCAGAACCATAATAGGTTTCGGAGGCCTTTGTGATTCCATAGTTGGAAATAGGGTCATACATGATGACTTCCGCCCCGCCAAAGCTGTCAGAGAATAAGCGAAGCGCTTCCAAGGTAGAAGGAGAAAGGATGGTGTTGGCCACAATCTTTACTGTACCTGCAGAAGCCAGTTTGGATTTTACTTCTCCGTCTACTGTGGCCCAATCAGACTTCTGACCACCGACCATGGGGTCAGAGAAGCGCTGCTTGTCATATAGAGAAAGGACAGAACCTTCGACGATAGCACTGACTTTTCCTTTATTTACGGGAGAAAGTTCGTTTCCGTCGATTTTGATCGGACGGCCTTCTCTCGTCTTCACCACCACGGCAGCATAATCACCGCCAGCGGCAAAAGTTGATGCGTAATAGTTCGGAATGGATGGGTTGATATCCACCGGCTTATTGACATAAGGGATGGCCTTTCGCACCGGTGCTTCGCAAGCGGCCAATGAAGCAGCTGCCAAGCTGAATCCCATCATTTTCAGAAAATCTCTTCGGGAAGCACTTCCTTCTTCGGACAAACTGGATGGTAATTCAGGAAATTCCCTGTCTGCGTTCTTCACAAACTCCGGATCGTTGCTGAGTTGCTCGAGCCCTTTCCAGTAGGTTTTTTTATTTTCCTTCATTTTTATTTCTAGGAATGAATTAGCTAAAAGGATAAGGAATAATTAATAGTGGCACTTCGCACACTCCAAACCTCCGATGTCTTTTACTTTCAAAGCATCTTTAGAGTCTGAGTGAAGTTGAACCAGTTTTTCGTAGTAGACATTGCCTTCTGTGGCAATCTCTGTTTGTCTGTGACAATCAATACACCAACCCATAGTCAATGAGCTGTGCTGAGCTACCACTTCCATTTCCTGGATAGGACCATGGCAAGTTTGACACTCGATACCGCCTACAGCTACGTGCTGTGAGTGGTTGAAGTAGGCCAAGTCGGGAAGATTGTGAACTCTTACCCATTCGATGGGCTGATTATTGTCTATAGCATTGTAAATTTTCTGGATTTCAGAGGAAATTCCCTCTTTACCGCCCACATTTTGAATATGCATATGGCAATTCATACAAATATTGGCAGAAGGAATATTGGCTGATTTTCCGATTTCCACTCCGGTATGGCAGTATTGACAGGCAATCTCATATTGTCCGGCATGAAGGGCATGAGAAAAAGCAATAGGCTGAGCTGGGGCATAACCCTGCTGCACACCTACACTGTATAAGCCGTCAATAGCCGTTTTCGCAACCAAAGCCACCACTAAAGCGGTAACGATGATGATAAACGCGTCCGATTTAAATACTTTTCCAAAATCAGTTTTTTGGGAGATAAACTCTTGATCGTCTTCTTCGAGTCCCTGCTTGTTGAGATACTTGGTCAATACAGAGATGATCAATCCCAACACGACAAGAATCAACAAAAGAACAAGCACAAGCACGCCTAGGATCAAGGTTAGGTATTCATTAGGAATCCCTCCTCCCCCTCCGGCAGTGGCAGCACCGTCTGTACCCGAAGCAGCAGCGGCTGCTGGATCTACTTTGTCACCATACTCAATGTAGGACAACAAGTTGTTCAAGTCGTCATCGGTCAAGAATTCGTGAGACGGCATCACAGTGTTATTGTACTCTTTGTACAGGTTACTGTAATAAGCATTACCTGAAGCAATGACAGCCTGAGAATTTTTGATAAAGCTCTTTACCACTTCAATGGGTTGGCGTTCGGAAGAACCTCTAAGCGCTGGTCCAGTGTATTTCTGATCCAGCTTGTGGCATTGCTTACAGTTGGCATTAAATACAGTCTTTCCTGCTGAGATTGCCTCTTCGGTGTCTGCCACCGATGGATCGGCTGCATAAGCAGAAGTTCCGACCAGCAAGAAAAACAACACGGCCAGCATTTGGAAACTTAATCGAATCCCTACTAACGAGCGGTTGGATAACATATAATAGCTAATTAAATAGTTTTTAACGGTCTCAATAACCCCTGCAAAGGTAGTATCGGACGCTAATTTTTCAAATATGAATTCCAGATGGAGAAAAGTATAAGCTAATGGAAGATTCAGGCTTTATTTTACTGATTTCCAGCTTATTGCAACTTAATTTCAAGAGGTTTACTAATTTAGAATCAATATAAATAATGTGATTTTTGATTCGAAATCGTACAGCCCTGAAAATCAACTCAATTCCATAAAACTGCCTTTTTATACCAATAAAAAATCTTAAAGACAATGGAGAGTGCAAAGGAAAATAAAAGTACAGCTCTTGGTCTCTGAAAAGATAATCTTTACATTTGCATTCCTAAAAACAAAGGGTCGCGTGGCCGAGTGGCTAGGCAGAGGTCTGCAAAACCTTGTACAGCGGTTCGAATCCGCTCGCGACCTCAACAAAAAAGCATTCACTCCGGTGAATGCTTTTTGCTTTTTATCTAAAAATTATACCCTACCCTGAGTTGTATTCCAAGTTCTTGGAGAATATACTTTGCCCCCTCATTTTTTTCAAAAGGGACTACACCATGCCGCTTATAATTGGGAAGAAGCGAAAGATCAAAAGATCTCAATTTCATCTTGGCCCCCATCCCCACAAAATATCCCAGGCCACTGAGATCATCAAAGTTATTACGCTCGCTAAGCTGAAAATCAATAATCGGTCCCCCACTGACAAAAAACACCTTTCCAAGGGCATATTCAGCGAAAATTGGCACTGAGACCATGCTAAAATCCGGATTGTGAGCGATTACAATCTGGGTACAATTGATGCAACTGCTACCTGCGATAAAATCCACCTTGGAACTCAGATAAGAAACCCCGGAATTAAAAGAAAACCTATCTCCCATTTTTCTGGAAAGGATGATCCCAAACTCGAAAAATTCCCGCATATCCACCGAACCAAAGCCTAAATAATCCTCCGTAGTAGCTACCCTAGAACCTGAAATCCCCCCAAAGGATTTTATAGCATACTTCGATTGCCCGAAAGCAGCAATCCCCAAAAAGCAAAAGCCCAGCACCAAAAAGTATTTTCTCATAGGTCTATCAAGTCATTTTTTTTAAATCTATAATCTCTCCCAATTTTCAATTCATTAGAAGTATCACGAAAATGAACCCTCCAGTGCTACAACCCAAAAAAAACGCCGACTTTCCAGCCGGCGTTTTCTATTATTAATTCTTGAGTCTAAAGCCTCAAGCCTTATTTTTTACCTTCCATTTTTTCTTTCAATTCTGCCAAAGCATCGAGGTCGCCCAAAGTAGACTTTTCTGCTGGTGCAGGCATATCTACAGATTCGTTACCTTTTTTCTTTGGAGCAGCAGCCTTCTTAGCAGCCTTTGCTTCTTCTCTGAAAGTAGCGGTATGAGAAAGTACAATTCTCTTGTCATCCTTGGAGAATTCAGTCACTCGGAAGTCCAAAGCTTCACCAACTTCTACCTGAGAACCGTCTTCTTTCTCCAGATTTTTCACTGTAGCGAAGCCTTCCAAGCCGTAAGGAAGCTCAAGTACAGCTCCTTTGTCGTTTTTGGAAACTACGGTACACTTGTGAACAGAACCTACCGGGAATACAGTCTCGAAAGTATCCCATGGGTTCTCTTCCAACTGCTTGTGACCTAGAGCCAATCTTCTGTTTTCAACGTCAAGTTCAAGAACAGCTACATCCAACTCGTCACCTACTTTAACAAACTCAGATGGGTGCTTAATTTTCTTGGTCCAAGAAAGGTCAGATACGTGAACCAAACCGTCGATACCTTCTTCCAATTCAAGGAAGAGACCGAAGTTGGTCAAGTTTCTTACTACACCTTTATGCTTGGTACCTACCGCATATTTGGTAGACATGTCACCCTTAGTCCAAGGATCTTCAGTCAATTGCTTGATGCCAAGAGACATCTTTCTTTCGTCTTTGTCCAAGGTCAAAACAACCGCTTCGATTTCGTCACCTACTTTTACGAAGTCAGCCGGGTTTCTCAAGTGCTGAGACCAGCTCATTTCGGATACGTGGATCAAACCTTCTACTCCAGGAGCCAATTCCAAGAATGCTCCGTAGTCAGCTACATTCACGATCTTGCCCTGTACTCTGGAACCGATCTCCAAGTTGGCAGCCAAGGAATCCCAAGGATGAGCAGTCAACTGCTTCATACCCAAAGAAATTCTCTTCTTGTCGTCATCGAAGTCCAATACAACGATCTGAACTTTCTGATCCAACTGCAATACTTCTTCCGGATGGTTGATACGACCCCAAGAGATATCGGTAATGTGTAGCAATCCGTCCACACCACCCAAATCGATGAATACACCGAAGTTGGTCATGTTCTTGATCACTCCTTCCAATACCTGACCTTTTTCCAGGTTGTTGAGGATTTCTGCTTTTTGCTTCTCGAGATCCTTCTCGATGAGGACTTTGTGAGAAACGACTACGTTATCGTTGGCGTGGTTGATCTTCACCACTTTCACTTCCATCTTCTTGCCTACATAGATATCGAAATCTCTGATAGGCTTCACGTCGATCTGAGAACCTGGCAAGAAGGCTTCTACACCGTAGATATCTACGATCAAACCACCCTTGGTTCTTCTCTTCACCAGACCTTCGATCACGCTGTCGTGCTCAAGAGCGCTCTCGATGTCCTGCCAAGCTTTGACGATTTTTGCTTTTTTACGGGAAAGGATCAACTGACCCAAGGCGTTTTCCTGCTCTTCGATGAATACTTCCACTTCATCGCCTGGCTTGATGCCAGCTACATCACGGAATTCGGAAAGAGGTACCAATCCATCGGACTTGAAGCCGATATTGATGATCACATCCTTTTCGTTTACTCCTACTACCACCCCTTTGATCACCTCTTTTTCGGTGATTTCATTGAGGGTTCCTTCGTACATCGCGGCCATTTGCTCGCGCTGCTCTTTGGAATAGCCTTCTCCGAAGCCTTTGGTCTCGAAGTTTTCCCAGTTAAATTCTTTTGAACTAGACATATAAAATTGACTCTGATTGGCCTCAGCCGTCGAGTCATCCGGCTGAAGTTTTTTGGTTAGGAATCAACGCTTTGCACACACAAAACGAGCCGTTCACCCGAACGGACTGCAAAGGTACTGATTTTCTTTTATTTCAAGTCAGTAAAGCATAAAAATGAATGTGGGTCTTTGGAGAAGTATTCTCCATCCGTTGTAAATTTTCCCCATTCCCTCTAAACTTGAAGTCCCAAACAAAAAAAGTCCCGCAAAAGCGGGACCTGCAAGCAAAGAGTTAAAGGATAATTTACGAACCCAAAAATAACGATATTTCCGGATGATCAAGTTCTTTCAGTGGATTTATACCCTGTATTCTGCCTTGGTATTTATCTTCCTCATGTTGCTGTTGGGATTATTCATTGTCCTGCCGATTCTTGTACACTCGAGGGGAGACCGGATTTCTTTTGTTTTTATCCGACTTTGGGCCGGGATTTGGGCATTTTTGTCAGGAGTTCGGTTTGAAGTAGAAGGTAAAAAGCGGATAGACAGAAGCAAGCCATACATCTATATTTTCAATCACCGTTCTTTTATCGATGCACCTGTTATCCCCATGGCTATCCCTCAGGAGTTGCGGGCTTTGGGCAAAAAGGAACTGTCCAAAATTCCCTTTTTCGGATGGGTAGTAGGCAAATTGGCCATTTGGGTAGATCGAAGCTCGGTAGAATCCAGACGGGCAAGCTTGGAAAAGTTGATCAGCATATTGGAAAAAGGAATCTCCGTGGTCGTGGCCCCGGAAGGAACCCGAAATGACTCCGGAGATACTCTGCTATCTTTCCAAAAAGGAGCCTTCCGATTGGCCATTGACACCCAAATCCCCATCCTTCCCATGGCGGTGATCGGGGCAGACCGAATCATGAAGCGGGGATCGATTTTACTCCGACCGGGAAAAGTCAGGATCTACTTTTCTGACCCGATTTTTCCTCCCCAACCTTCAGAAACAGCCGTGAATGAGTTTACCGAAAAGTGCCGAAACCGGCTGGAGGCTATGCTTCTGACTCATGAGTAGGCCCTGAATCAGCCAAAGCCTCCGCAGTCAGCTTCTCAAAAACTGCATATACCGCAAAATAGCTTACCGGCAAGGTGATTAAAACCCCAACCACAAAAAACAGCAGCCCCAGGATATTGATCCCAATCAAAACGAGGATAAACCCGAAAAACTTCCACCAATTTCTGGTAATCAGCTTTCGGCTAAGCTCTAGAGAATTCCAAAAATCCATGCCTGAAAACAGGGCGAAAGGAATCCCAAAGGTAAATGCCACGCCTAAATAAATCCCGGGTAGAATCAGAGCAATTATTCCCAAAAAGGTCAAGATACCGGAAACCAGAGAAGTCACTATGAGAATTCCCCAATAGGAAAAGCCATTGAAATAGTCGGGCAATTGAACCTCCAAACCTCGGCTAAGCTGATTGGCTACCAAGAAAAACCCTCCAGTCAAAGGCGGAGAAATCAAAATGCTGATGAAAAGGCTGTAGTCCTTCAAAAAAACAGAGGATCCCGCCGAAATACCCAAAATGAGCAAGGAATACAAAAAAGTAAGCGCAGGCTGGATTTTGAAAAGTTCCCAGCCCTTGCTCAATGCCTCCTGAATACTGAATTCAGGATACTGCTGAAATAATTTTTGGATCTTAGCTTGAGTCATCATTTTTAAAACGCTTTCTTTAAACTGATGGAAAATTCAGAGTTCCGATATCCAAAATATCAGATTCTTGATTTTAGACTTTGGTGCTTTTGACAATCAGTCCAAAGAAGAATGTGCTCATCAGGAAAATTTAAAAATCCTTTTATCTTGGAATTTTCCAATTCGATCATTTTGTGAAGGCTTCCAGAATGTCGTGCTTAGTGATGATGTGGATTTTGTCCAAAGAATCCCGGACAAGCACTGCTTTTTCTTTTTCTACCATGGAAGAAAGCACATCCAAAGAAGAATCCAAGGCCACAAACTTCATGGAATCCTCCATCACATCAGCTACTTGGCCATCTTTCAGACTTGGATTATCAATGATTTTGGAGAGCAACTTGTTATCGGTAAGGCATCCTACCACCTCGTCGTTTTCCATGACTGGGATCTGAGAGACACTTTTCCCATTCATCAGAGCAATGGCCTCTTTGACCGAATCTGACTTTTTCACCGCAAGCAAAGCATAGCTTCCATTGCGTTGAGCGATGATATCCCGGGCAGTAGCGTAGGTTTTGTCCTCCAGAAAACCATGATTTCGCATCCATTCGTCATTGTACACTTTACCCAAATAGCGAGTACCGTGATCCGGCAAAATGATGACCATCCGATCCCCTTCTTTCAGGTTTTCTTTGGCCCACTCCAAGGCTCCGTGCACCGCCGACCCACAGGACCAGCCCACAAAGAGCCCCTCCTCCCGAGCGAGACGCCGAGTCATTACTGCAGCGTCTTTGTCAGTTACTTTGATAAAATGATCAATCAGGCTGAAATCGACATTTTTTGGCAAAATGTCTTCCCCAATCCCCTCGGTGAGGTAAGGGTAAATCTCCTTTTCATCGAAAATCCCAGTCTCTTTATATTTTTTGAAAACGGAGCCGTAGGTATCTATCCCTACCGTCACGATGGAGGGATTTTGCTCCTTGAGGAATTTAGCCGTACCGCACATAGAACCTCCTGTACCTACGCCTGCTGCATAGTGGGTGATTGTTCCTTCGGTATCCTTCCAAATCTCAGGCCCAGTAGTCTCATAATGAGCCGCTGTATTGGACAGGTTGTCGTATTGATTGGGGTAAAATGAATTCGGAATATCGGCATTCAGCTTTCTGGCCACTGAATAGTAAGATCTCGGATCGTCGGGAGTCACATTGGTTGGACAAACCACCACTTCCGCTCCCACAGCTTTCAAGATGTCAATTTTCTCCTTGGACTGCTTGTCCGCCATGGTAAAAATGCATTTGTATCCTTTAGCTACCGCGGCAAGGGCCAAGCCCATTCCTGTATTTCCAGAGGTCCCTTCGATGATGGTACCTCCCGGCTTCAGGATTCCTGCCTTTTCTGCATCCTCCACCATCTTGATTGCCATTCTATCCTTCATGGAGTTGCCCGGATTGAAGTATTCTACCTTCACCAAGACTTCCCCTTTGATGTCTTTGGCAAGCTTGTTCAGACGGATCATCGGGGTGTTTCCGATGGTTTCAATGATGGAGTTGTAAATCATAGTCAGTTACATTTGGATGCTCAAAATTACAGGAATTTTCCAGCCGTAGGAAAAAAGACGGGATTCTGACCAAATAATATTTTGTTAAGAGGAAGTGGATTTCAGCTGATCGACTTTACAGTTCCTTAAACTCCAATCGTTTGAGAATGTCCATGGTTACATGGACCAAAATCGCTGCGATAAAGGAAAATCCGATAACCAAGGTCAACAAGCCATAGACAAACTGATCAGTGACTGCAAAGATGATAATGGAAAGAATCCCAGCCGGCGCCAAGCCAAAGAGCAAGATCCCTCCAATCATCAAAGGCTTAATCAGAAATCGATCCCAACTTTCTTCCAAGCCCACCTGAGGAATGAGGTTGATTCCCAATCCGATCAGGTAAGAAAAGATCATCCCCAAAGGAAAAATCAGAATCAATCCCAGACTGATTTTGGCCAGAAAAACGGATGGCAAAATGAGCAAAAGAGAAAAGATCAGCGTTTGCAGCAAGTCCAACTTGATCATATTCCAAAATTTGGAAGACCAACTTGCCGGAGCCAAAATGAACCAAGGCTTCTTTAGATCTCCAATATTTGCCCTCCCGATACCTGCCAGGAAATAAAACACAAGCATGAAAAACAGATAGAAATAAAAGACCTTATGCGAAAACCAGTCAAATCGGGACAAGCCTGCAAAAAGTATCCCCAATACCGCCATTCCTAATGTATAAACTCCCACCAAAGGATGAAAATCCTGTCGACTGCTGTGTACATAATTTCTCCAATAAAAAGCCTTAGCTCCAACTCCAAATTCCGGTAAAGCCAATTGCTTTTTGGAATTGAGGCTGTAAGTATCCTCCGTTACTTCCTGCTTTCCTCGCGCTTTTTCAAGTTTGTCTTCGTTGCTTTTAGTCGCCTCAAGTACATCCTCGTAGTAGTATCCCGAATGCCGGATGACCAGCATCACCACCGTGAAATAGGTCAATCCATACAAGGCGACAAAGCCAGATGCCAAAATCCAATTTTGGTGCTGAAGGTAGCCGAAGATACCCTTGCTCCAACCTACAAGAGGAAAGAAGTCAAACCATGGCGAAGCAATCCAGGCAAACATCCCCTGCCAAAACTTCTCCGCCTGCAATCCCGGAATCAATATCATTGCTGCCAGCATAACCCCTACTCCTACAATTCCTCCGCGGATATAATCCATGATTCCGTATTTGGTGTGAAGGGTGTAGACCAAAAAACGGATCGGGAAAATCATAAAAAAGAATAATGCAAATCCCAATAACAGGAAAACGACATTGTCCCAGCTGAAAGCAAAAGTACCAGCCATCTGACTACCCCCATAGGCCATAAAAATTAAGGATCCTCCCAATGAAGGAAGAATCGATCTACCCATATAGTACAAAAGCAGATTCTCAGGCTTGACCGGAGCAGTAAAGAGCAGGTTCACGTCTGCCATTTTGAAAAAACTTACATTTTTCTTGGTCGCTCGATACAACTGAAAGAGTAAAAAAGCCAAAGCCAAAAGAGTCACCCCTCCGATGAGATTCCTCATCCCGAAATCTACCTCCCCCAAAGCATCCAAATTCTGCCCAGAAAAGGACTCTTCGGCCCGGTCTTTCATTCGTTGGGAATAAATAAAAAAGAAATACCCTACCATGACCCCATAAGGAATCAGCCTGACCGGGTTTTTCAGAATCAGCAACAAATTGTTTTTGAGGATCCAAAAATCCTTTCGGAGCAAAAGTTTCACCTCATTCATCCTTGGTCAATTCTAAGAACAAATCCTCCAAACTCAACCCTTCTCCACCTTCTGCGGCTTGAAAGCGCAGGTTTTCGATAGTGTCGTTTCCGATAATTTGCCCATTTTTCATGATCATTACCCGATCAGCAATACTCTCCACACTATCGATCAGGTGAGTAGACACCAAAATAGTCTTTCCGGTTTCTTTGAGATTTCTGAAGACCTGCTTGGTATTTTTGATGGCTTTAGGATCCAAACCGATCATCGGCTCGTCAAAGAATAACAACTGAGGATCGGGCAGAAGTGCACAGCAGATCGATACTTTTTGCCGCATGCCTTTAGAAAGATCCCTACCCAGTTTTTTTTGCTTGTCGTCAAGCTCATAAAGCTCCAAAAGTTCCTGAGCTCTCGGCTTCCAAGCCCTCACCCCATAGGCCTGAGCTACAAATTGCATGTGCTCGTATACCGTCAGCAAATCATAGACATAGGGAGTTTCCGGAATATAGCTGAAAAACCGCTTTGCCTCCACACTCAGATGATCGTAACCACCGATGGTAATTTCCCCGGCTGTTTTGCGAAGCAGGCCCACAATGCACTTCATGGTCGTGCTCTTTCCCGCCCCGTTGGGACCTAATAGACCGACTACTTCTCCACCGTCCAGATGGAACGAAATATTGTCAACCGCATTTTGCTTGCCGTACTTTTTAATCAGATTGGTAACTGTCAGCATTGGAGCTTAATTTTTCGAAAAATGAACAGATCCCCGCTTTTTCCCAAACATGTCCCTGACCAATGACAAGATTTCATTACCAATGAGGAAAAACACGGACTTTTGATTTAACTCTTCTATTTTTAGAATAGTTATTTGGCATATCCAATACTTTAACCTAAGTCCAAAAATGAAGGGGACATGCGCAGTCTCCAGACTCACTCACCGGAATTCAGAGGAGTTACGGGGGGGGAGGAAAATGCGGCTGAACCTGTTTTTCTACCCTTTCCCAAAAACAAAACCAACCGACACCGAGGGACGGTTGGTGAGCTATGTAGAATCAAGTCGAGGTGAAGTCTAACAAAATTTGGCAATTTGAAGAAGTACGGATATAAATAATCGTTATTTTCACTACCAGTTCTTTTTTACAATCAACAATCCTTATTCAAACATGAAAAAACTGATCATTGCCATTTTTCTTCTGGCAAGTGTGCAAGAAGTGGCAGCACAAAGAGACGGTGGGTTCCGATTTCAGATGGATTTAGGTGCTGCGATCCCCAAAGACGGGGGTATTGGAGCCTTGATGAATCTGGAACCTCAAATTTTAGTCAAAAGCAACCTGGCCTTTGGCGTCAGAGTAGGAATCGCAGGACTGGCCAAAGATGTGGTCTATTTTAATGACCCTGAACAATACGAAGGCGAACTTGGCGTAAATGCTTCAATTGTCGGTACGCTGAACTATTATTTCAATAAAGGAAACAGCCGGGTGGCCCCCTACTTGGGAGCAGGTTTTGGCTACTATGGTTTTAGCAGCGTGGACGTAGATACAAGTGATGCTCCTGAAGATATCGGTAATTTGGAAGCGGATTTTGCTTGGGCACCCATGCTTAGGGCCGGTGTGGAGTTAGGTAAATTCCGTCTGGGAGCAGAGTACAATTTTGTACCAAGCAGCGATCTTCAAAACATCAATGGAGAGACTATTGGCACTGCTGTCAACGAGTATTTTGGCTTTACACTTGGTTTTTTTCTTGGGGGAGGAAGGTGGGGAAAGTAAATGCCGGTTAAGAACTCTCCTGCGGAAAAGAATCCAGTGTAAAAGAAGGCAGCAGGTCACCTTGGAGTTGATCTGTTGCCTTTTTTATGTCTACTAATCCTAGCCTTTGGCTCCAGCCAAAAGATAGAGTACGGCCATCCGTACAGCCACTCCGTTTTCCACTTGTTCCAAAATGATGGATTGAGCTGAGTCAGCGGCATCCGAACTCAACTCGACCCCTCTGTTGATCGGTCCCGGGTGCATCAGGACGATTTCTTTGTTTAAAGAATTCAGCATCTTTTTATTGATCCCGTAGTACAAGGAATACTCTCTGAGACTTGGGAAATACTTGATCTGCTGCCTTTCAAGTTGGATTCTGAGCACATTGGCTACATCACACCAGTCCAAGGCTTTCCTCACATCCAATTCCACCCTTACTCCTAAGCTCGAGATGTATTTGGGCAGCAGGGTAATCGGACCACAGACCATCACTTCGGCACCCAGCTTTTTAAGACAAAAGATATTGGAAAGGGCTACTCTAGAGTGAAGGATATCTCCAATGATGGCGACCTTTTTCCCTGCCAAATCTCCCACCTTTTCCCTCATTGAAAAAGCGTCCAATAAGGCCTGAGTGGGGTGTTCATGGGTACCATCCCCCGCATTCACGATATTGGCCTTGACATTTCTGGAGAGAAAGTGCGGGGCACCGGGACTGGCATGACGCATCACGACCATATCCACTTTCATGGAAAGGATATTGTTGACGGTATCCACGAGCGTTTCTCCTTTTTTCACAGAAGAATTGGAGGAGGAAAAATTTACCACGTCGGCACTGAGTCGCTTTTCTGCCAGCTCGAAGGAGAGCCGGGTACGAGTGGAGTTTTCGAAAAAGATATTGGCGATGGTGATGTCGCGGAGAGAAGGGACTTTTTTGATCGGTCGGTTGATGACCTCTTTGAAATTGGCTGCCGTTTCCAGAATCAGCTGAATGTCTGATTCGGTGATATCTTTGATTCCAAGCAGATTTCGGGTGCTGATTTGCGACATAGTTAGGGGTTGACTTTCTCTGTGATCCAAACGGCGTCCTGTTCCGGCCCCTGTCCTGCCCACTCGACGACCACATATTGGCTGTCCAGTGTGTTGACATTGACTCCACAGTAGTCAGGGAGAATGGGATAATCCCGGGTATATTTTCGGTCCACGAGGACCATCAACTCTACTTTTTGGGGTCGGCCAAAAGCAATCATGGCGTCCATTGCGGCTCTTACGCTCCGGGCTTTGTACAGAACATCGTCGATAAGGATGACCTTTTTGCCCTCTACCAAAAAATCGATCTTGGTCTCATTGGCTTTGAGAGGAAAATCCCTTCTGCGGAAATCATCCCGGTGAAAGGTAGCATCCAGGTATCCCGAAGGCACGTGTACCCCGGAAATCTCCTCAAGCTGAGCGACTACCTTATCCATCAGCAGTGTCCCACGGGGCTGAAGACCCAAAATCACCGTGTTTTCGAAATCGTCGTGATTTTCGATGAGTTGAAAACAGAATCGCTTCAGAATGATAGCGATCTGCTGCTGATCGAGAACGAGTCGTTTTTGCATGGGTAGGATTTGGGCGTAAATATAGAAAATAAAACTAGTCCCCCTTCTCCTCAGGCTGGTACAAATCTCCGTCGATTACGAATTTACTCAAAAAGAAAACCTCTTTGACCTCTTCCAAACCTTCTTCGTTTTGGTAACGGATGGATTGCATTCCGGATAGTAAAAAGTACTGATCATACCAATGGACCAGACGAAGGGACTCCAGGTCAGTTCTCCTTATTCTTTCATTTTCAGTAGGCAATTCGATGCCAAAATAGAGTCGGTCAAACTTCTTCTCCCCATTTCTGAAAAAGCTGGTGACAATCTGATCGTCCTCTGCATAGACATGATAGAGGTCTTCCCCCTGCAGGGCAATTTCCCCAAAAGGCTCTGGATAAAAAGTGGCAAAATCCCCGTAAGTGGCCGAATTCTCCCAAATCACCCGGCCTTCCTTGGAAACCTTGATAAAATGGGAAGAAATGTATTGATACTCAGTCTGTGAGTATATTGGCATCATGTTGCCCATAGAAGCCTGATTGAGCATGCTGGGAGGGGGACCTGCCATCCTGTTGGATTGGTCATACCGAAACTCACTGAATGGACCCGTGGTACTTGCTCTATTGCCACCCCGGGAAGTCACGATATTTACCTGATCAAAATACACCAAATAGGCATTTTCGGTCTCCCTTACGTCCCTGACGGTGTAGGTATTTCTGATGGCAGGGATTTTTCCTTTTTCTAAATCCTTAAGGACTTGCTGATCTTTTTTGGCTTTCTGTCTTTCTTTGAGATAATTATAAAAATTGGGAAAATCACCCAAGTCATAGAGTTTGAAATCAAACTCTCCAAACTCATTGATTTCCATGATAAACATCCCCTGATAGTTGCCTCGGGAATTGAGTCCGTAAGAGCCGATCATGACTTGCTGGTAATTCTGATCAGCCAAGAGCAACCCATCCAGAATTTCCTGACCCGGGTCTCCAAACTGATCTACTTTGACTTCCCGATAGAGGTTGCCTAAAAGGTCAAAGGTCAAAATAAGCAATTCCCTGTTTCTATATTGACCTTTTCTACTCACCACCACCTCAAGCGATTCCAAATCGGGCATTTTTCTGATCTGCATCACTTGGGTATTGTTGCTGTAAATTCCCTGAACAGTATGGAGACTTTTGCTCACCAAGTCCAAAATCTGCAATACAGGACGACTGTCTGCCATCCCTAGAAAAACTGCCTTTTTATCCTGCACCAAAAACTCCACCAAGTCCAATGGCAGCAGATTGTCCGCAGGATATTCCAGCCCTTGATTGGTCTGAAGGTCGACCTCCAAAATATACTTGTTGGCATTGCTGGTAGAACCTTTGGCTAATAGCACATAGAGCCGATCCCCGTCTATATCGTATCCGATCATATCAAAGTTGAGCCGCAGGGTCAATTCCACTATTCCCTTGGAGTTGAGATTTCTGTCTGACACAAAAAACTGAAACACTCTCTCCCCTGAAAAACTTTTGGTGGACAGGGTCCGGAAAGAAACCAATCCCGAGGCTGTCCTCATGGTTTCGAATGGGGGATCATAGGCCTGTCCTTTGATTTCAAATCGGGATAAAAACTTGATTTGTCCGATGGCTTGAAATTGGGTCAAAAGTAAAAATAGAAGAAGCCAATATTTTTTCATGATAATTAGGAGCGTTTCTCTGGGCTTAGTTTTACTCTATTTGGGAATATATTCGGAGATTTTGGATAAAACAATCCCGTTTTTGTCAAGACTATTTGGAGCTCATTTTCAAAATCAAGTCAAATTCTTCCCGGGTCACTCCTATCACAGAGAGCCGGGACTGCCTGAGCAAAAGCATCTCAGAGAGCCTGTCCTCAGCTTTGATTGCGGCTAGGCTTACCGGATTTTGAAGAGAAGAGTTGGCCTTCAGGTTCACAGCCACCCAGTCTCCGTCTTTGGGATCGGGAAAAGCCTCCACAGACACCTCCGCCACCCCTACCACAGCCTTGTCTTTTCCACTGTGATAAAAGAGGACCTGATCGCCTTTCTTCATTTCCTTGAGAAAATTCCTAGCCTGATAGTTTCTTACGCCATCCCATACATCCTCCCCCTTTTTTTCAAAATCTGTCCAAGAATAGGACGTTGGTTCTGATTTGACCATCCAGTAGTTCATCGGTTCTCGGGTTATTTGTTTATTGAGTTTTTCGTTATCTGGTTATCGGTAATTGATCTTTGGTAATTGATATTGATCATTGGTCATTGGGTGTTTTTTTCTTTTGAAAAGGCAAAGCAAGATACACTTCAATCGGCCAGACCTTGGCATGGACAATTTTACTTTGCCGCATTGGCAATTCGCCATTCGCCACAGTGGATAAGTTTGTACCACAGTTTGACCCTAAACTTCCTCCTTCCAGTCTTCGGGCTTCGTTACTTGAAAACCGAACATTCGGGCTTAGCTTGTGGTCCCAGTGTTTGCCGAAGGGTCAAAGCATCGAACACTACTTCCAACTTCCCCCTTCCTTCTTCTACCTTTAAACCAACACTCAAAGGATAAGTTAAGCTTTCGGACTTTAAATTGAAACAAATATTGAAGACCTTTGTCCATTAAGCCTAACGAAAACCCAAACGTTTTGGATCATAAAACTATCCTGAAAAAGCTCAAGCTGTCCATACAGCTCATGGAGCTTCACGACGAGAACCCCTTCAAAATCCGAAGCTACCAAAGCGCCCTGAATTCCCTCGATCGAGGTGATCAGGACTTGATGGAAATTGCTGACGCTGACCTGTCAAAAATCCCCGGCGTGGGAAAAAGCATCCAGGAAGCCATCCTTAGCCTCAAAGCTTCCGAATCCTTTCCTGCCCTGGATGAACTCCTGACTAAAACTCCCCAAGGCATTTTGGAAATCCTGCAAATCAAAGGGCTGGGACCAAAGAAAGTAAAAACCCTCTGGGAAGAACTCGGAATCACCTCCACGCACGAACTCATGGAGGCCTGCCAAAGCAACAAGGTAGCCCAGATCAAGGGATTCGGAGAAAAGACCCAGGAAAGCATCATACAAAATCTGGAATTCAAGGCTTCCAATTCGGGAAAATGGCTCTTTGCAGATATTGAAGAGGCGATTTTGGATCTGGAAAAAGAGTTACAAAACCTGTCTGGAGAGGTTTCTCTTATAGCGGTAGGTGAATTTGCCAGAAAAATGGAAATCATCTCCGGTGCGGAGTTTTTGGTAGGCAATCAAGCAGACAAGAAAAGCTTGAAAAACTGGGATCGGATCGATTGGGATTGGACTCAAAGCAGTCCGACTACATGGAGAGGCAAGCTGAAAGATTTGGACCTGAAAGTCATCCTCTATTTTTCCAGTTCCGAGGATTTTCTTTGGAAGAAAATGGCTCATAATGCATCCAAGGCCCATTTGCTTTCTCCAGTGACCATAACAGAAAATATAGGTGAACTCCTCTTGAAAAAAGATTTCAGTTCTGAGGAAGAGTTTTTCTCCAAACATGGGCTTCAATTTATTCCCATCGAAATGAGAGAGGGTTTTGGAGAAGTGACCCGAGCCAAAGAGCATTCCATTCCTACACTTTTGGAGGAAAGCCATCTTAAAGGAATCCTGCACAATCACTCCACCTACTCTGACGGCAAACACAGCCTGAGACAAATGGCCGAGTACTGCAAATCCCTCGGCTATGAGTACCTGGGGATCTCCGACCACAGCCGGACAGCCAGCTATGCTGGAGGTTTGGAGATCGAAAAGGTGCTCAAGCAGCATCAGGAGATTGACGAGCTGAATAAGGAACTGGCTCCCTTCCGGATTTTCAAAGGAATCGAAAGTGATATCCTCGGAGACGGAAGTCTGGACTATCCGGACGAGGTATTGGCTAGCTTTGATTTCATTGTCTCCTCTGTACATTCCATTCTCAACATGGATGTGAAAAGAGCCACCGAACGCCTGCTCAAGGCCGTCACCAACCCCTACACCACCATTTTGGGACACCCTACCGGACGCCTCTTGCTAAGAAGAGAAGGCTATCCTATAGACCATCAGGTCATCATTGATGCCTGCGCAGAGCGCGGGGTGGTGATCGAGATCAATGCCAATCCCTGGAGATTGGACTTGGACTGGCGCTGGGTAAATTATGCCATGGAGAAAGGAGTCAAACTCTCCATCAACCCCGATGCCCATGAAATGGACGGATATGCCGACATGAAATATGGCGTATTGGTGGGGAGAAAAGGTGGCCTGACCAAAGAAATGACTCTTAATGCACTCAGTGGTGAGGAAATTGCTGCTTACTTTGCGAAGCGAAAAGCAAAAATTCAGTAGGCAATTTCAGGTTTTATTAAGTTGTTAGTAGTGAATGGTAATCTGATTACCAAACATAAATTCAGCTATTGCTTCTCGATTCTCGTCTCTTGCCTATTGCTTTTTGCCTCTAATCCTTGATACTAAACTCTAGCTACTAGATACTAAAAAATGAAATGGTCTAATCTTCCCGAACCTATTCTCCTTCAGCGCTCGTTTATCTTCGGACTTACGGGGATTGTGTTGGGAACCCTCTCCTTGATCAATACCCAATTCGGGTTTTTGGATGCTCCCATGGGCCCGCTAAACGGAGTCAGCCTTTTGCTCCAGTTTTTTGGTTTGAGTCTTGCCGTGATGGTGCTTCGAAAAAGGAAACTTCCCCAGGAATTCAAGGAAAAATCCCAAATCATGATTCTGGTATTGGGAGTAGCCCTACTATTTTTTGTCCTTTCCCTGTAAAAAACCTTCCGAAAAGAAACCCTGAAAGCAACTGACTTTCAGGGTTTTTATTTTTATCCTCAAAAAATTTAACTTTTTTTAGTCTTCCTGCGCAACCCATTTTCAGGCATCCGCATCTACCCTATTGAAAGCCAACCGGAATGTTTAACAGATCCAATTTTTCTACAGAAGAAGGACTAATCAAAGGATGCCTCAAGGGAGACAGAGCTGCCCAGAGACATCTGTACGATTCCTACTCGGGAAAATTCCTGGCCATCTGCATGCGGTACTTGAAGAACCGCGAACATGCCGAAGACGTGATGATCGAGAGCTTTATGAAAATCTTCGAAAAACTGCCCCAATTCCAATCCAAGGGAAGTTTCGAAGGATGGATGAAGCGGATTGTAGTCACTCAGGCATTGATGAAGCTCAGAAGCAACCGGCATCTGATGATGGAAGTGAATATGGAGGACGAGCATTATCTGCAATCGCCTCAATACGAGTTGACCCATTTGGAAGCTGCCGAGTTGATGGAATTGGTCCAAAGCCTTCCTGTAGGCTATCGGACCGTTTTCAACCTTTATGCAATCGAGGGATATTCCCATCAGGAAATAGGAGATCTACTTGGAATCAGCGAGAGTACCTCCAAGTCCCAACTGAACCGGGCGAGAAATTCGCTCAAAGAAAAAATTGCCAGTCTTTCACCCAAAATCAAGACAAATCATGGCTAAGACAAATGAACAATTCGACCGGGTGTTTAGAGAAAAACTCAACACTCACCAAGAAAAGCCCAGTGCCCTGGCTTGGGAAAGGTTGGAAAGCCAGCTCCCCAAAAAGGCTGAAAAAGGCTGGGGATTCTTTATTAGCATAGCCGCATCCATGACCATTCTTCTGACGGTCGGTTACTTGCTTTGGCCCAAAGAAGGAGGAATAAGCGAAGAAAATCTACTTGCCGACCAGGCCACTGAACAAGTAGAAACTACCCCTGAAGCCAACTCGAACGGCACCACCGAAGTAGTAACCCAAAACGAAGAAAAAGTGGAATTGCCTGAAGAAAAATCAATCCAAACTCCTGCTCCCAAAAAGCAGGAAATAGTTCAAAACCGTGCTGAAACCCAACCTCAACGGGGATTGATCGCTGATTCGTCTACAAAACCGGAAGAGCAAAATAAAAAAACAGCGCTAGAACTCGTCCCGGTACCGGAGTTGAAAGCTGAGGAATTGATTGAACTGCCCAAGCCTGAGCTCAAAGCAGTGGAAATCCCTCAAACTCTTGTAGCAGAAGCAACAAAACCAACCGAGGAGGAACCGCTCTATCGAGTAAGCATCTATTCCAACGGAATCAAAAAAGGGGAAGCTCCGGATAAAAACCTGATCACCGAACTGGGCAAAACTGTGGGCCAAGTGGAAGATCTGCTCGGCAAAGTGGACGAGGGACTGATTTCTCTTCAGGATGCCAAAAACAACCTGTTTACAGCAAAAAACACCAAGAGGGAAGCCTCTGATGAAAAACCATAAATAACTAAACCAACTCATTCCTTAAAATCAATCGTATGAAAAAGTATCTGCTGTTATTTTGCCTGATGGCCTTGGTTCAGGTGGCTTTTGCCTCCTCTGACCCGACAGATTATCCTCTCACCGAGACCCGTGTCATGAAAGACAGTGTGGTCATCGAATTCGGTAAATCCGGAAAAGTAGTCATCATGGTAGAGTCCAAAGAGGACTTTGAAAAACTCAAATTGATGAACATCAATCAGATCATCAGCGAGCTGGATCTGGAAGAAAACAAGCAAACCGGAGAACTGACTATCGTAGAAATCCGGAAGAAAGATGGCAGCGTCAAGGAGGTAGTCAAAGTCTACGAGGACGGATTGGAGACGGAAGTCAATGTAGCCGGCGTCAGAGTTTATGTAGATGAAAGCGGAGAAAATACCCGGGTCAAAGTCGAAACCGGAGGCCGGAAAAAATCGGATCCGCCTTTCCGCTCTTACTTCAACGTGGACTTAGGGATCAATAATTACCTCGAGGACGGATCATTTCCCACTTCCGACAATCCCTACGCCGTGAAAGGCTGGGGAAGCTGGCAAGTGGGGCTCAATTGGATGGCCTCTCAGCGAATCTCCAAAGGTTTTCATTGGAACTTCGGAATAGGTTTCCAGTGGTACAACTTCAAATTTGAAAACCGGGATTTCCAAGCAGTCCGAGGAGAAGACATGATCGAATTTGCCCAGAGAACAGACGTGGATGGCTTCAAAAGCAAGATTTCCGCTTCCTATCTCACTGCCATGACTTTGCTTGAGCTGGATTTTGGAAAAATGAATGACAGCAAGCGAGGACTCAGCCTGGCAGTAGGTCCCTATGTGGGCTATAGACTGGGAGGTCAATCCAAATACGTTTATGAAGAATTGGGTGGTTCTGGCCGCAAGAAGGACAAAGAAGCTACCGGTCTTTACCTTGAAAACCTACGGTATGGTCTAAGAGGTGAAATCGGAGTAGGACGAATCACTTTCTTCACTACTTATGACTTCAACGAGCTCTTCCAAGAAGGCAAAGGCCCCGAACTGAATCCCATCACTTTCGGAATTGTATTTTAATCAGGACAGGGAGCCTTATCTCCCAGCCTTTTATTTTGAAAACTTAAACCAACGATGAAAAAATTACTTTTAACCCTCGCTTTGCTTCTCCCTCTCACCTTGGCATTTTCTCAGAAAAAAACAGCCATGGAAGGTGAAAAAACCAAGGTATATACCCTCATGGGAAAAAGCTGGATGGTCACCAAATACCAAGACGGCACCAAAATCTATGAATGGGAAATCAATGAAGAAGACTACCAAAATCACAGGCAGACAAAACCTTCCCGATTTGAAACCAACTTCATTGAACCTGAACTGGGAATCAACCTATGGCCTGTAGATCAAGGGGCTCCCGAAGTCAAACCTTGGGGAAGCTGGTATTTTGCCATGAATACAACCGGAACATGGAAGCCCAGCAGAAACTTCCGCCTCAAATCAGCCCTGGGAGTGAACTGGTACAACTTCAAGTTTGAAGACACAGACCTCATAGCCGTGAAGACTCCCGAAGGACTGGACTTTCAGGAATTTACCGATGGCATGGGCACCAAATCCAAGATATCTGCCTCTTTTGTCAATCTCACCTTAGTTCCGAGTATTCAGACCAATGACGGTAATCTCCGCTTTGGACTGGGAGGGTATGCCGGTTTACGAATTGGGGGCAGAGGAAAATATGTCTACGAGGATGAAAATGGGGATAAGACCAAGCTTTTTGAAAAATCCAACATGTATGTGGACAACTTCAGGTATGGACTACGTTCCGAAATTGGTGTAGGTGAGGTCAGCCTCTTCTTCAATTATGATCTGAATGATCTCTTCCAGCCTGGAAGAGGGCCGGAACTTCAAGCTATGAGTTTTGGAATTTTGCTTACAGACTAGACTTTAAACAAAAAAAAAGATGAAAAATACCTATTCAAAACTGACCTTGACGCTTTTACTTGCGCTGGTTTCAACCTGGACTTTTGCCCAAAATGTATTGGTGGACACCAAAAAATCTTACCCTGGAATCACCCGAATCGAAGTAGAAAGCGGTTGGCTTGATGTCACCTACAGCGGTGGATCTAGCTCTTCGGTGAATGTAGAGGCCTACTTGGAGTCTAACGATACCGATCAGGACATCGTCTTTGTGACTGTGGGAGATGTACTGAAAATCACCCATACCCGAAAGCAGAGAAACTACAGCTGGAACACCCGAAATAAGGGCTACATCACTATTTCAGGACCAGAAGCAATGGCGCTTGACATCAAGGGAAGCTCTGGCAACATCACCATCTCTCAGGTAAAAAGCGAACAGACCAACCTACGGGTGACCTCCGGTAATCTAAAAGCAAATCAAATCGTAGGAAATCTCCTTGTCAAGGCTACCTCAGGAAATCTGACAGCCGACGGAATAAAAGGAAATGTGGAAAGCAGCCTGACTTCAGGAAATGGCAACTTCTACAATGTGGACGGCAACCTCGACTATCAATCCACCAGCGGATCATTGGATGCCAAAAATATCGGTGGTGAAGTCAATGTGGGACTGACCTCCGGAAATGCCAAAATCGAAAATGCCGGGAAATTGGGCAGCTTGCAGTTTACTTCAGGAACCATGCGCGCCACCGGTGCAGGGTTGGGTGAAAATACCCGCTTTCAGGGCAGTTCGGGCAACTTCCGAATCCAAACCAATTCCAACCTGAAAGACTTCAATTTTTCCCTGAAAGCTTCTTCAGGTAATCTGAAAGTGGGTAGCATCAGCTCCGGTAAAACGCTGGAAATAGACAACGGTTCCTCCACTTGGATCCGGGGAAATATCACCTCAGGAAATATTTCCATCGAAAATTAAAAACCACCAATCAAGGATTACTCAGGCCGGGAAGCTGCGCGAATCAGCTCCCGGTCTTCTTTTTTCAGCTTCATCAGTCTGGCCATTCTATCCGGACTGGGTTTGGCCAAAGAAAAGAATACCAAAGCCAAAGCAAAAAGAATGGTGTGAAGGGGATTTCCTCCGAAAAGCAAGCCCACACTGGTACAAATAGAAACCAAGAACAAAAACAAAAACCGCTGTTCGGTGGCCTTGGAATAGATTTTTACTTTTGCCAACAAATCTTCTTCAGAAAAAGTCGTCTTGATTTTGCTGTGAAAAACAAGGTACTGCCCGATCAGAAGGGAGGCCGAAAAGGCAATCAAAAAACCGTTCAAAAATCCTCCCAAAGGAGGAAGATCCTTGTTGATACTCCCAGAAGTATGATAGAGATACACCAATCCAAAGATTGGAAGTGCAATCATCAAAACAATCAGGGTAAACCTCTCGGTGCGCTTGTAGATTTTTCGAATGGGGTCGATTTCCAAAACAATGAGCTTATTCGATGGTCACTTGAATGTCTTCCGAAAGCGGCCTGGAAACGCAGCAAAGGATATATCCTGCTTCTTTTTCCTTATCACTCAGTCCCGCATCCTCATCCATCTTCACCTGACCGCTCAGCAATCTTCCCCTACAGGCTGTACAAAGTCCACTTTGGCAGCTGTAAGGCATATTCAAACCGGATTCCAAACCGGATTCCAAAATCGTCTTGCCTGGATTCACAGTCACCACATGCTCCTCTCCATCCAATTGGATTCGTACGTCCCGGGTCAAAACCCCATGATTAATACCTTTGAGGGCATCTTCATGGGCTTGGTGAGCAGCAGCGGAAAAGAAACTTTCCCGGTGAACCCTACTTTTTTCCACGTCCAACTTTTCCAATACTTCCTCTGCTGTGTCCATGATCCCGTCAGGTCCGCATAGGAAGTACACCTCCTCATAGCGCTTTTCAAACTCTGCTTTTGCAAACAATTCTCTCAAAAGATCTCCGGAAAGTCTCCCTTTGAGACCGGTCCAGCTATCCGAAGGCTGGCTAAGGTTATGAATGATATTCAGTCGGTCCGAGTTAGCCTTCTGAAGCAGATCCAATTGCTTTTTGAAAATGATTTGTTCCTCATTTCGGCTGCAATAAATCAGCGTAATGACCGACTGAGGCTCATTAACCAAGACTGATTTGAGGATTCCCATCAAAGGGGTAATCCCGCTTCCTCCGGCAATAAGGAAGAAATGACGTCTGTTTTGGGAATGAAAATCCGTGGTAAAATTCCCCAGAGGTTTGAGTACATTGATGGTTTTGCCGGGGAATACCTTTTCATTCAGATAGTTGGAAAAAAGTCCTCCGGGTACCCGCTTCACCGAAATCCCCGGAAAAGGATCCACAAAAGGAGAAGTACAAAGGGAGTAAGAACGACGCTGTTCTTTTCCCTCAAATTCCATCACCAAAGTCAAAAATTGACCCGGTTTGTAATCGAGATAGGGTTCGGGTTGTTCAAAATAGATGGTTACCGTATCTGAAGTTTCTTTGACTACCTCCCGCACTTTGAGAGGCAAGTAAGGGCTGACTTTGACCTCTTCTTTCTTTTTCTTGAAGAAATTGAACATCTGAATTTTATGAATTGGCTGCAAAAATAATTTCCCAAGCCGGAAAACCGGCAATCCTTAGGATATTTTCCCTCAATAACCCCAAAACAAAAAGGGAAGTTTGGACAAAAAGGAGAATTATGTCTGCAGACAGAAGATTTTTTGGTCAAAGACTTAACTTTGCCCTTCCCGAAAATCGGGTCAGGTTCCTTTTTGATTCAAATCCTCACTCATGGAATTCAACGCCCTCACCGCAATATCTTCAGTAGACGGCCGATATGCTGGCAAAACTGCCCCACTTCGTGCTTTTTTCTCTGAATTTGCTCTGATCAAATACCGCGTTCATGTAGAAGTCGAATATTTCATCGCCCTCTGCCAGTTGCCCCTCCCCCAGCTGGAAGCTTTTGATCATAGCCTTTTCCCCCAACTCCGAGGCTGGGTCAAAAACTTTTCTCTGGAAGATGCAGAGTGGATCAAGACCACCGAGCGGACCACCAATCACGACGTGAAGGCTGTGGAATATTTTCTTAAGGAAAAATTCGATCAGCTGGGATTGGAGGCATATAAGGAGTTCATCCATTTTGGACTTACCTCACAGGATATCAACAATACGGCTACTCCCCTCATGCTCAAATTGGGTATGCAAGAAGTGATTTTACCTCTTTTACAGGAGGTCATCGAAAAGCTGAGCGATCTTGCAGAAGAGTGGAAAGACATCCCCATGCTGGCCAAAACCCACGGACAGCCGGCTTCCCCTACCCGCTTGGGCAAGGAAATCCAGGTCTTTATCGTTCGCCTGAAAAATCAATTGGAGCTCCTGGAGCAAGTGCCCTACTCGGCAAAATTCGGTGGTGCAACCGGAAATATGAACGCGCATCAAATAGCCTATCCTGAGCTGGATTGGAATGAATTTGCCTTCACTTTCGTGGAAAACTTCCTTGGACTCGAGCGATCTTTCCCAACCACCCAAATCGAACATTACGACAATCTGGCTGCACTTTTCGACGGATTGAAGCGAATCAATACCATCCTTTTGGACCTATCCAAAGACGTATGGCAGTATGTGGCGATGAATTATTTCAAGCAGAAAATCAAAGCCGGTGAGGTGGGTTCCTCTGCCATGCCACACAAGGTCAATCCCATTGACTTCGAAAATGCGGAAGGCAATTTGGGCATCGCCAATGCACTTTTGGAGCATTTGGCAGCCAAACTTCCGATTTCAAGATTGCAGCGGGACCTGACAGACAGTACCGTTCTCCGTGTGATTGGGGTTCCTCTGGCCCATATGCTGATTTCTTTGGAATCCCTTCAAAAAGGCCTAGGCAAACTCGAACTCAATCGGGCAGCTATCGATGCCGATTTGGAAGAAAACTGGGCTGTGGTGGCCGAAGCCATTCAGACCATCCTGAGAAGAGAAGGATTTCCCAAACCCTACGAGGCACTCCGGGACTTGACCCGAACCAACACAAAAATCACCCAGGCTTCCATTGCTGAGTTTGTGGAAGGTTTGCCTATTTCGGATGACTTGAAGACAGAATTGAAGGCGATCAGTCCGTTTAATTATACTGGGATTTGAGGGCAGTTTGCTGTCAGCAGTGATCAGTAAATCGTCAATAGGGAGCGGTTTGTGGTAAGTAGTGGTTTTTTCTCGGTAAGCTGTTCATTGTAAAAAGTCTAATTTGATAGGGTTTGAACTTATTGGATCTTGTGCTGAATTAGGTCCAAGCATCAGGCTTTAAATTTTCCCACAGATTTCCACGGATAAAAATCACTGATTCCCACAGATGATTTGCTCTGGTTAATTTTCAGCTTTCTGACTTCATACTTTTTACTTTATTCTGGCTCACAGATGCCACAGATTCCCACAGATAATTCTTATCTCTGAAGTTTTCAGCTTTCTGACTGTCCCGCTGAGCTTTGATGAAGTATTAGCCTTCTGATTTTAAAACCATTTACGACTTACTACCCACTATTTACATACTACTACAATCGTAAATAGTGAGTGGTTAGTGGTAAGTAGTGGTTTTTTCTCGGTTAGCTTTTCATTGTAAAAAGACTAATTTGATAGGGTTTGAACTTATTGGATCTTGTGCTGAATTAGGTCCAAGCATCAGGCTTTAAATTTTCCCACAGATTTCCACGGATAAAAATCACTGATTCTCACAGATGATTTGCTCTGGTTAATTTCCAGCTTTCTGACTTCATACTTCTTACTTTATTCTGGCTCACAGATGACACAGATTCCCACAGATAATTCTTATCTCGGAAGTTTTCAGCTTTCTGACTGTCCCGCTGAGCTTTGATGAAGTATTAGCCTTCTGATTTTAAAACCATTTACGACTTACTACCCACTATTTACATACTACTACAATCGTAAATAGTGAGTGGTTAGTGGTAAGTAGTGGTTTTTTCTCGGTTAGCTTTTCATTGTAAAAAGACTAATTTGATAGGGTTTGAACTTATTGGATCTTGTGCTGAATTAGGTCCAAGCATCAGGCTTTAAATTTTCCCACAGATTTCCACGGATAAAAATCACTGATTCTCACAGATGATTTGCTCAGGTCAATTTTTAGCCTTCTGACTTTAAATACGGCTCACAGATGTCACAGATTCCCACAGATGATTTGTTCTGGTCGAGTTTCAGCCTTCTGAATTTAAAACCATTTACTACTTACTTCTCACTATTTACAGACTACTACTGGTAACTACCTACTGCTCAACACCTACAGATTTCTAGGTAAAAAAATCTCCGCCATCATGCACCTTGCAGAACCTCCGCCCAATTTCTCAATCGTGGGAATGGAAGGACTGATGATCGTCGTATATTTTTCAATTTGCTGGATTTGGCCCACATTCAGGGAATCATAAGCTGTCTGTGACATCACGGTAAACTTTTCCCCGCCGGAATTGCTGACTTCCAGCATGTTCCCGGCAAAATGGAACTTCTGCTTGGCCGTAATGGGAATCACCTTTTTCCCTGCTTTGGTCAAAGACTCCTGTACCAGCTGCTTTTCGCTGGCTTTGGGTATGCTGTCGAGGCAGACCACGGCCAAATCAGTACCGATATGCATCATGACATTGGTGTGGTAGATGGGACTGACTTGTCCTCCGATTTCTTGAGTAGCATCAAACCCGACCACTTTATATCCCAGTAGTTTGGCCACATAGTCCAAAGGAACCGGGTGGGTGCGTTGGGAATAGCAGGCATAGATGGTTTTTGAAAGATGATCGATAACCATGCTTCCTGTACCCTCCATGTACTGCTCACTTTTCTCAAAAAAGCTCAAATCCAAAATCTCACCAACCCCATAGCCCAAATTAATTAGCTGCTCAATGATGTCTTTTCTTCGCTCGAGACGACGATTGGGGGAATACATGGGGTAAAGGATCAGTTTGCCGTCGGGATGGGTGCTAAACCAGTTGTTTGGAAATACGGCATCGGTTTTAATCGGGGTCTCAGAGTCCTCGATTACAATCACCTCCACTCCCTGATCTCTCAGCAAAGCCACAAAGCCATCAAACTCCTTCCGGGCCAATTCCCGGATTTCATCTGCAGACCTTTGATCTTTCTGCTGGTAAAAGTTGTTTTCCGCCGTCTCGGGATTGAATCCAAAGTTGGCCGGGCGGACCATCAAGATTACAGAACTGGTTTGCATGATTTAGTCTTTTGAAGGGTATCGGTAAAGAAAGGGCTGAATATTAAATCGCTTTTCACTGATGGTGAAATAGGATTTTCCGCTGGGAGAAAAGCCAATCGCCTCACCTTGCGGTTCCGGCACATAAGGTAAGCGAACCGGCATTCGGGAGAGGGCATCGGTCAGGCTTTCTCCCTTTTTTCTCTCCCAATAGTAGACGGCAAAGTAATTCTTGATCAGAATACGGGTTCCATCAGCTGAGATATCTCCCGCTACGGCACTGCTGAATGGCAATTTGATCAACTCCTCCAATACCGACTTTTTCTTGGAGAAAGCATCCTTAGTAACCCTGTAAAGCGTGTTTTTCTCATCCCTTTTGGAGAGGATGTAGATTTCTCCGGTCCAAGGGTCGACCATCAAGGTTTCGGCATCTTTGGCCCCGTCGGGATAGTTGAGGACGGCCACTTCGGGTTGGACTTCTAAGGAGGAGGTTACCTTTTCGGGTTCGGGAAAGCGATAGAGTCTAATCTCGGGATAGATTCCTGCATTATCCCCTATTTCTCCGACATAGACGTAGCTTTTGCCTTTTGGACCAGGGCCCACTGCGATATCCTCCCAATCCCGGTTTGGGGTATCGAGTAAGTTGATTTTTCCCAGACTTTTCCCCAAGGAATCCATCAAAAAGACCGCCGACTCCCCTCCGCTGTCCACGTGGAGATAGAGCAGATTGGGGTAAATACGGGAAAAAGCAAGTCCACTGACTTCCTCTAAAGCCGGATCATTGATCTCCTTGATCCGCTCACCAGGAAGGTAAAGACTATCCATGGGTATTTCCTGAGCCTGTAATGGAAATTGGAGGATAACAAATGCCGCATAGACAGGGAGGAGATTTTTCATGGCCCAAAAGTACCAATTTGAAATTGGGTTTGTATGAAGAAATAGCCAACTTTAAGCAAACCATCGCTTAATATCATGGATCCATTATTGAAAAAAATGAACTTTAAGCCTGGAATGAAGGCCCAAATCTGGAATGCTCCGGAGGAATTAGCCAGTCTGATCCAAACCTGGAAAAAAGATGGATTTCTAGTTGAAAACGAAGAAAAAGCTGATTTCTTTCTGGCCTTTGTTTACAGCAAAGAGGATATAGACCAGTATTTTGAAGCCATGCATGCGCTTTCTCCGGAGGATGAGGCGCTTTGGATAGCTTACCCAAAGGGAACTTCCAAGAAATACAAAGTGAATATCAACCGGGATTCAGGTTGGACTAAAGCTGGAGAGCTGGATTATGAGGCAGTCCGACAAATCGCCATCAATGAGGACTGGTCCGCACTGAGATTTCGAAAGGTGAAATACATCAAAACTCTGACGAGAAGGTTTAGCGCAAAGGATCAGTAGAGAGTGGGCACCAATCAGAGGATAGTAAATAGTGAATAGTAAATAGTGAATAGTATATAGTGAATAGTATATAGTGAATAGTAGATTATAAAAGAATTGAGGTAGTCTACAGTGAAAACATACTAGTCACTTTCACTGCAAACTACCAATGGCTTACTGTCAATTTTTCAATCAAAACTAAACCTTCAAGGGTAATTCATACTTTCTCTCACCAGTCAACTTGTACAGAGCATTGGCCAAGGCAGGGATATAGGGCGGAACGGGAGGTTCTCCCACGCCGGTTGGCTTCTCCATACTGGGCACGATGTGTACTTCTATCTTTTTAGGTGCCTGAGGCATACGGATGATTTGGTAGGTGTCAAAGTTGTTTTGCTGCACCTTCCCGTTTTCGAACGTGATCGCAGAGGTCATTGCCAAACTGGTGGCAAATTGGGCTCCCCCTTCAAACTGGGACTTAATTCGGTCGGTATTGACTCCAATCCCACAATCCACGGCATAGTGCACCTCCGGGATGATTAATTTTCCTTCCGCATCTTTTTCCACCCTCACTACACAAGCCACATAGGTCAAAAAGCTCTTATGAGCCGCAAAACCCACTGCTTTTCCATCGGCCAGATTTTGTTTCCAATTTGATTTTTCGGCTACCGTTTGGATTACTTTTTTCATCCGGGCAGTATCCCAAGGAAAGTCCTCTATCTTTTCTCCATAATTCCCATAATCGCCCACCATTTCAGCAGTAAAATCAAGATGCCTATCCTCTCCTAGCATCTGAATGGCCTGATCTACCGGATCTACTCCCCGGGTTTCGGCTATTTCATCCAGCATGGTGCAAATAGCAAAAGCATGGTGAATATTGCTGACTGACCTCAACCAACCTACCCGGGTATGTGCGGTGGTTTCATGGGCTTCCACCCGGATATTAGGCACATGGTAAGGGAAGTCACGGCAGCCCAAATCCAATTCTCCATCAGAAGGAGGAGCAGGCGTATTGGAAGCGCCGATAGCAGGAAAAACGGTATGGTGATTCCACCCCGACAAGTTTCCTTCTTTGTCCAAGGTCGCTACAACTCGCTGGGCACTGTGAGAATGGTAAAAATCATGGTGTAGGTCACATTCCCGGGTCCACTGAACCCGTACCGGAACCCCGGCTGCTTTGGATAGAATGGCCGCTTCAGCCACAAAATCAGGCTTGGACTTTCTTCCAAATCCCCCACCCAATAAGGTCACATTCATTTTTACCTTGGCCAACTCAATTCCCAAAGCCCCTGCTACCGCCCCTCTTGCCCATTGAGGATGCTGAGTTGGGGCCCATACTTCCACTGACCCATCGGCTTTCACATCCGCTATTGCTGCGGGTGGCTCCACAGTCGAATGAGCATAAAATGGTGCCAAATAAGTCCGCTCGATTACTTTGCCTGAGGAAGATCTGGCTTTGGCAAAATCCCCCCGTTCTCGCTTGACCATTCCTTTGCCAGCGGTACTTTTTAGCATTTCCTGCAATTGACTGGCCGAATTGAAGGTTTGGTTAGGTCCCAAATCCCAGTCAATCTCCAAAGCTTTACTTCCTTGAATAGCCGCCCAGGTATTTTCTGCCAAGACAGCCACTCCCTCCAAGGGCTTATCCAAACCTGCAGGAAGTCCGGGGCCCTCAATTTTTATCACCTGCTTCACTCCTGGAATGGCCAAAGCTTTTTCATCCTTGTAGGAAATCACTTTCGCTCCGACCACCGGGCTGCGCTGAACGACTGCGATCAGCATACTCGGTAGATTAACATCGGCACCAAAAACCGCCTTTCCAGTGGCTATTGCCTTAGCATCATAGATTGCAACATCTTTTCCCACCAATTTGTAGCTGGAAAACTCCTTGAAAGTAAGTTCCTCCTGCTTTGGCAGCTCCATCGTCTTGATTTGCTCCACCAAGTCTCCAAAAGGAATTTTCTTACTTCCTCCCTTCAAGATGACATGACTGGCTTCGGTATCACATTCATCCGGTGAAACGCCCCATTCTTTGGCCGCCGCATTCACAAGCATGTGTCGTACTGTGGCGCCGAATTTTTTCATGGGCTCATAAAACATCCTTACCGAAAAGGAGCCGTCCGTATTTTGATTGCCGTAGATATCTTCATCTCCCACTGCCTGAACGATCTTCACCTTGCTCCAATCGGCGCCCAACTCATCGGCGACGATCATAGGCAGGGAAGTTCGAATCCCTGTCCCCATCTCCGAGCGGTGGGCCACGATGGTGACCAGGTTATCCGAACTGAGGGTGACAAAGACATTGGGAGCGAAACTGATGATTTCCCCCTTGGGTCCACTGCATTGGAAGTTCACTCCCAGGACAAAACTTCCTGCTGCAAGAGAGCCTATCTTCAGAAAATCTCTTCTGGAAGCTCTGAAAATCTCACTTCGATCATTTGCGCTGAGCGAATCTGAGTCATTGGTTTTCTGTTTTTTCAAAAATGGCAAATTGGGAAGCATAGCTTGAGTGTTTTAGTGGGGATTAGAGAGACTGGGAGGCGGTGATGATGGCATCCTTGATTCGATTGTAGGTGCCGCAGCGACAGAGATTACCCTGCATGGCAGCCTCTATTTCCATTTCGGAAGGGTTTGAGTTTTTAGACAACAAAGCCGCCGCATTCATGATTTGCCCGGATTGGCAATATCCGCATTGGGGCACCACATGCTCGACCCAGGCAGTTTGAAGGGGATGATCTCCATCTTCAGAAAGTCCCTCTATAGTCGTGATTTTTCCTTCTCCCACCTGGGAAATCGGGAGACTGCAGGATCGTACGGCCTCTCCGTCCAAGTGAATGGTACAAGCTCCGCAAAGTGCGTGTCCGCAGCCAAACTTGGTACCTTTCATATCCAACAAATCCCGAATCACCCAAAGCAGGGGCATATCTGCAGGAGCTGTGACCGTCTGCATTTTTCCGTTGATTGAAATCGAATAGTTTTCCATAGGGATGGTTTTTTCTGAGTTAGCAAGGTATAAGTTAGGGAAAAGTAATGAGATCGGGATTTTGGGTTGTGATTAATATCGCTATCCCCTTTTTTGAACTATGGAATTTGGGTAAAGATCAAAGGGTTTCGGACAGCAATAGATTGGCATAGCTCCAGAAAAGTCCTAGGAATCACTTGCCAGCACTGATCCTATTCGGAAAAAGGAAAAATTAAGTCCCTGAAAAAGAAAAGGAAAAAGGGCAAACGAATAAAGAATGAATAATTTTTCCATTCACAGTTTGGAAAAAAAGGAACATGCCTCTACATTTGCAACACGTTTTCGGAAAGCGAGAGCGGATTACAAAAAAAATTCCTCCTTAGCTCAGCTGGTTAGAGTCCCGTAGGTACGGGATTAATCATCGGAGCAAAGAGAATTTGAAATAAGAAAGTATTCCTCCTTAGCTCAGCTGGTTAGAGTCCCGTAAGTACGGGATTAATCGTGGGAGCAAAGAGAATTTGAAATAAGAAAGTATTCCTCCTTAGCTCAGCTGGTTAGAGCACATGACTGTTAATCATGGGGTCCTTGGTTCGAGCCCAAGAGGGGGAGCAATCAAAAAGGCCTTCAGAAGTAATTCTGGGGCCTTTTTTGCTTTTTCGCTAATTTTACTTTTAAGACATTTTGTGTCTAAAGTGATGAAAAATGGCAGTTTTTTCAGGGAAGGGGTTACAAAATAGTTGCTCATTTTTGAGGCATTTCAGAGTCAAAAACTGGCTCTATTATGGCAACAATACAGATTACTCTAAAAAGCAGAAAAAAGAGGGATGGCACTTATCCTGTGGTAATTCGAATTTGCCACCACAAACAATACCTTGACATTCCAACCAATGAAAGTATTCCTATTTCCAAGTTTGACAGAAAACGAGGTAGGATTATTGGCGATAATTCTATTTCCTACCACCTGGAGGAATTAAAGGAACTTTATTCTAAAAAATTGAGAATGTTTATAGGCCAAAATACCAATAGAGAATTCGAATTTGAAGAGCTTAAGTCTTTTATCCTCCAAAAGTCCAATGATGAATTAACAATCAAGGAGTTTTGGGAACAGATTATTGTCCAGCTCAATAATTCAGGAAGGACTGGTTCAGCTACAATTTACAAATCCACTTATTCCATTCTTTCAGGAATTATCTCCCTCCATGGCAATTTCTCAACAATTGGCATCAAAGATCTTATGGAAATCGAGAAGGTTCTCAGATCAAGAGGGAATAATTGGAATTCCATTGGAGTATACATGAGGACATTCAGGGCTATCTGTAATAAGGCTATCCAATACAATTTGATCTGTCATGAGTGGTATCCTTTTAGAAACTATAAGATCAGAAAGGAGAAGACAATTCCTAGGGTTCTGAGCCTCCAAGAAATCCAGCGCTATTTCAATGCTGGCTTTCTTCCAAAATCACCTCTGTACAAGGTCTGGAATGTGGGAAAACTCTTATTCATGCTTCGTGGAATCAACCTCAGAGATTTGCTTTTTCTAACAAAGGAAAATATAAAATCAGGTCGGATAATCTACCAGAGAGGGAAAACGGGGAAAATATATTCCATTAAGCTCGATTCTAGAATCATCGAAACATTTCAATCCTTCGAACATGATAGGATTTCTCTGCTAGGACTGATGCTAGATTTTCACATTCAGAATCCAGTACAATCAATTAGCTCAAGGGCACTTGTTTCAAAGCGAATCAATAAAAAACTAAAGCTAATCGGTGAAAAGCTGGAATTTCAAGAACCCTTGACTTCCTACGTTTTCAGGTACACTTATGCAAATGTGGCAAAGAAGCTGGGCTTCAGTAAAGACTTGATTGCAGAGGCACTAGGACATGAATATGGAAATTCAGTGACTGGAATTTATTTGGAGTTATTTGATCAGCAATCGCTTGACAACATGGCCACTAAAATTCTGGATTCTGTCACTAATCAAAGCAATTATTCTAACCAAAACGATTAGCCCCTCTAATCAAACACATTAAATCAGGCATTAGGCATCCAGAACTGGGTGCCTTTTTTATTTCCAACAACTTAAACAATACAACTATGAAATTACAAAAATCAAATCGATCTCAGGCCAAAATCAGAATTGCAATCCTTGGCCCTAGTGGAAGTGGTAAAACGTACTCCTCCCTCCTTCTAGCCTTTGGGCTCTGTGGCAACTGGAATAAAATAGCCATTATTGATTCTGAACACCAATCAGCCAGTCTATACTCACACTTAGGAGACTACAATGTACTATGTCTTGATCCTCCTTATAACCCTGAGAGATACATTGAGGCAATAAGGCTTTGTGAGGCAGAAGGAATTGAAGTGATCATCATTGACAGCATTTCTCATGAATGGGAAGGCCCTGGTGGAATCATTGACATTCATTCCTCCATGGCAGGAAACAGCTTTACAAACTGGTCAAAGCTTACACCAAGACATAATTCACTCGTCCAAAAAATCCTGAATTCCACTGCTCATGTTATTGCAACAGTAAGAAGCAAACAGGATTACGTTCTAACTGATAAAAATGGAAAACAGGTTCCTGAAAAGGTTGGACTAAAGGGAATCCAAAGAGACGGTTTGGAATACGATTTCAGCCTTGTCTTCGAAATTGACATCAACCATGGAGCTACCTGCTCTAAAGATAGAACCCAGCTATTTAGCAGTCAAAAAACACCCTTTGTCATTGACCAAGGTATCGGCCAAAAGATCAAATCTTGGTGTGAGAATGGAAGTCGGATTCCATCGTCTGGAATATTTGGCATAGAGGAGGAAATCAACGCTATAGATTCACTCGAAAACCTTCACAAACTTTACAGGGAAAAAGGAGAGGGTGAAAAATACCTTGACCTTTTCACCAAGAGAGCTGAAGAGTTGAGAAAGCCAAAGCCTCTTTTCAATCCCATGAATTTTGGAAGAAATGGTTCCTATTAAACTATTTTGAAATTTAGCTGGAGGCCAATACTCATTTGGTCTCTGGCTAAACCTAAAGGGATTTAACCCCCTCCATGGAAATTTGTGAAAAACTAATAGAACCTTTTCAAAAAAAACAGAAAATCCCCAAGGAGAAGTCTATTAAACCTCTCAAGAGAATCCTTTTATAGCCTCTTATCAGAGTAAAACTTATATGTGCCGTACGTCAAAGCAAAATGCTTCTACACCTACACCGAAACTAAATCCCCTGTTTATTCAGGACAAATTACCAATTTGTAATGCTCGACCCACAATCTTCATTATTACTCCATTTTCCAACCTATCGGGGACACCTCACCGCTATTTTTTTCTTTTATTCCAAGAATGCAACTACTACCCGACTTCTAACCTACTTGTTATTACGATGAATTCTTACCGCAGGTGATCAGCCCAAAAAGGAATTTTAATGGACTGGATTAGGATTGAAATTTACAAAAATGCAAGATAGGCCACAAAAAATAAACATGATAAAATTATATTTCTTATTGAAAAAGGTAAATTGATCAATAGGTGCAATTTTTAGCTAAAAAGTGGAATTTTAGCTTCACTCAAATTAGTTTCAATAACTCAGGGGGTACTTGACTTTAATTCTAAAACTGAAAAATTTCAAGGTTTAAAACCAAACATTCCATTATTAATATATAATCATTAATTATGAATTGGTCTTTTGCTGAAAATCCATTTATTTTTTATAAGTTAGAACTAAGATTTTTTATAAGCCAAAAAATGCTCCAAGACCTAATCAAAGACCTTCAGTCTTCTCTTAAATCCTATAGCCAAGGCCTTGCAAACAAGAACATGTTGGTGGATATCCCTTGGACAATGGTGGATGGTGATCTAAATCTCCAAAGGCTCATTTTTAGAAAAGACAATTCCCTGTACATCGTAAAAGAAGGAGAGATCCAAGAAAGCAAATGGGAATACCTTGCTGCAATGAATTCATTGGTTATAGAAGTGGGAGGTAAGAAAATCCTAATGAACGAGGTTTTTGCGGATGGTAAAGCTCTGATACTGAAAAAAGATGGAGTGGGTAATGAATTCCTATCCTTTGCAAATCAAAACGAAATACACGATTTGAATTTGCTAGCCTATTTTGAAAACTTTGAATTGAAAATAAAAGAAATTGAAGAAAATTCACGATCTGAAGCTGAAAGTTCAGAGGGGAATTACTTGGGAATCTTTTTATTAATAACTGTAATTGTAATGATGTTAATCTCTCTATTTAGCTAGCACAATTAATGACCCAAGACCTTGAAAAGACCCTCTGGGCAACTGCTGATAAGCTCCGTAACAACATGGATGCTGCTGAATACAAGCATGTTGTTCTAGGGCTGATATTCCTTAAGTACATTTCTGACAGATTCGAAGAGCTTTATACAGGCTCAAAGAAGACCCTTTAGCTGATGCTGAGGATAAGGATGAGTATCTGGCTGAAAATGTATTCTACGTTCCACCATCTGCCAGATGGACTTACCTACAGCATCAACGGGCTAAACTTCCAAGCATTGGGAAAGATCTTGATGATGCAATGGATGCTATTGAGTTGGATAACCCCTCTCTTAAAGGTGTACTTCCAAAAGAATATGCCAGACCTTCCTTGGATAAAAAAAGACTGGGTGAACTGGTTGACTTGATAGGAAATGTAGGATTCAACAAGCCTGGACAAGACAGTAAGGACTTACTTGGAAGAGTCTATGAGTACTTCCTTGGAATGTTTGCTGATGCTGAAGGAAAGCGTGGAGGTCAATTCTATACCCCTGAGAGCATTGTAAGATTACTAGTAGAAATGCTGGAACCTTACCATGGTAGAATCTATGATGGATGCTGTGGTAGTGGAGGTATGTTTGTGCAGAGTGAGAAATTCCTTAAAGCTCATGGAGGAAGAATTGGAGACATTGCTGTGTATGGGCAGGAGAGTAATCCTACTACATACAAACTGGCAAAAATGAACCTAGCTATCCGAGGGATTGATGCTAAGATTGAACTGGGAGATACTTTTCACAATGACAAGCACAAGGATCTCAAAGCTGATTTCATCATTGCTAACCCACCCTTCAATATTTCAGACTGGGGAGGTGAGCAATTGCAGGATAGCCACCTTTGGAAATATGGAACACCACCAGCAGGAAATGCTAACTATGCTTGGTTGCAACTCTTTATTAATAAGCTTGGTCCGAATGGTACAGCAGGAATAGTCCTAGCAAATGGTAGCATGACCACCAATTCAGGGAATGAAGGTGAAATCAGAAAGAAACTGATCCAAAAAGGTGTAGTGGATTGTATGGTTGCATTACCTACGCAACTATTCTACAATACTCAGATTCCAGCTTGCTTATGGTTCCTTGCAAGAAACCGAACTAATCACAAGTTTCGAGATAGAAGTAAGGAAATCCTATTCATTGATGCCCGAAATCTTGGGCAAATGGTAAATAGAAAGAATAAGAAGCTTGGGGATGAGGATCTTGCCAAAATATCAGAGACCTACCATGCTTGGAGAAATCTGGATGGTAATTATGAGGACATCTCAGGATTTTGTAAAGCAGCTTCTCTTGAGGAAGTGGAAGCAAACAAATTTGTCTTAACCCCAGGAAGATATGTAGGTGCTGAGGATATCGAGGATGATGGAATTTTCTTTGAAGAAAAAGTAGCTACCATTACTTCTAGCCTATCAGAGCAATTTGCTAAGTCAAATGAGCTTCAGGAGCGAATCAAAGTAAATCTGGCTAAAATTGGAGTTGATATTTAAGCATGAATGATTAAAGTTTACCTAGATACTAATGTGTTAAGTGGCCTTAAAGGGGGAAAGCTGGATGAGTTTAAAAGACTCCACAACCTTTTATTAGAATTGAGAGGAAGGGTCTATTGCTTTTTCTCAATGGCCCATTTAAATGATTTGGCTAATGATAAATCTCAGCAATTCCTTGAGGACTTGACCTTTTATGAAACAATAACCAATGATAATTTCCTAGTTAAGGAATATGGCGAGAAAAACTTGAAATATTTACTCTGCACTCCAAAACAGGCATTTGAAACTTACAGAGAAGATTCAGCAATTCTTTCCCTATTGGATTTTGGCCAATTAGAAAATTTGGGGGAATTAGGTGAAGAAGAGAAGAGGATGATTCATACTCTTAAGAACCAAAAGATTGAATTAGATATTCTTAAAAACTCAGGAAAAAGCCGAGAAAGTGATGATTTTTTGAAGCTTTATTTTGGTGAAATAAAAGACCAATACAGCGTTGAGGAATTACTAAAACAGTTTGGGCACTTTTATAAAGCTCTTTTTGAAGATCCCAAGAACTACAGAAATTTAAGAAGGACTATCCTAGAGCAAATGCCACTGGTTCAAAAATGGAATATAAAAATTGAAGACATAAATTTCGATAAAAAACTGGAAAAGACCCCTTTAGCAAAAAGCTTTTTCCAGTTTGTAAAAGATTCAATGCATAACAAGGAGGATGACCCAAATTACAACTATGACTTTTTCACCAATTCGTACTTCAATTTAAACATTCTAGGAATCGATGGTGAAAATAATAAAGGTGTGAAATTTTCAAATACCCTTTATGACTCCTTCCACTCCTATTATGGAGCTCATTGTCATTTTTTAGTAACAAACGATTTGGGATTGCTAACTAAATCAAAGGTTTTGTATAAATTCTTTGGTTTTGACTGTAAACCAGCAACGGTTTCAGAGTTTTTAAAAAAGTTCTCAATTACAAGGAACCAACCTAAATTCACCAACAGATCTTTTTTAGAATCCATTTTATATCAAGTGAAATCCGGTATTATTTCTAGAGATTATCAGGATATTGCAAACCTAAGACAGATAAGAGAAATCAAATTAAATCATTGGCTTTTAGATTTTTCAATAAAATTGAAATCATTAACGAAAATAATGGGGAAACATTTATCCTTCTCGTTAAGGAATTCAATTACCTCTATAAAATTGAGACTTGGAAGGACTTTAAATCAGTCACCTCACAGCTAATTGAAATTTTTGGTCCTGATAAGTATTTCAAAACTGAGTTTAATGAACAGGATAAAAAGGAAGTTCTAGCAGGAGATTGGTTAGGCAGGGAGTGGGAAATAGAGGAAAGGAATATCTACCTAGAATTAAATGATGGATCCAAATTATTAACATTGGTGATTCAATTATGAAGATTGAAAAACATAGACTTGGAGAAGTTTGTATAAAAATCGGATCAGGTGCTACCCCGAGGGGTGGTAAAGATGCCTATCATGAATCTGGAGAGTATTCCCTAGTTAGGAGTCAAAATATCCTTGATTTCACTTTTTCAAAAGATGGGCTAGCATTTATCAACGAAGACCAAGCCTCAAAGCTGAACAATGTGGCTCTAGAGGAACGAGATATCTTATTGAATATCACTGGTGACAGTGTAGCAAGAGTTTGTCAGATTCCAAAAGAAATCCTTCCTGCAAGAGTAAATCAGCATGTTGCCATTATCCGACCAAACCCAAATATTCTAAACCCTGAGTTTTTAAAATACTACTTGCTTAACCCAAAATTCAAGGAATACATGCTCATGTTGTCATCTTCAGGGGCAACAAGAAATGCTATTACAAAGGGGATGATTGAGGAATTTGAAATCGATACTCATGATCTCCCCACCCAAAAAGCCATAGCAGAAATCCTCACCTCTCTGGATGATAAAATCGAGCTGAACAATCAGATTAACCAGAATCTGGAAGCCTTAGCTCAAGCCTTGTTTAAGCAGTGGTTTGTGGATTTTGAATTCCCTAATGAAAATGGAGATCTCTACAAATCCTCAGGTGGAGAAATGGTAGGTTCTGAATTGGGTGAGATTCCGAAGGGGTGGAGGATTTACAATTTTGGAGAACTTCTTGAAACTATTTCCAAAACCTATCCCTTGAAAAAGGTGAAAGAGGTGATTTTTTTAAACACAGGTGATATTCAAAATGGGAAGTTTCTACACAAAAACTATTCAAGAGCAGATCAGCTACCAGGTCAAGCAAAGAAGTCCATTCAACTTGGGGACATACTTTACAGTGAAATTAGACCTCAAAACAAAAGGTTTGCTTTTGTTCATTTCAATGCTGAAAGTTTTGTGGTATCAACCAAGCTTATGGTTTTAAGACCAAGAGTCAATATTGATCCATTTTTCATGTATTTCTTACTAACTCAGGATGACACCATTGGGTATTTACAGGTTTTGGCTGAATCAAGATCTGGAACTTTTCCTCAAATTACTTTTTCTGAAGTTTCAACCTTAAAGGTTGCATTACCTTCATTTGATGAGGTAAATTCCTTTTCTGACACAGTTCTTAAACCTTATTTTGAACATTCCTTCAATAGAGATTTTGAAAATGAGAGCTTGTCTGAACTCAGAAACACACTTTTACCAAAGCTAATCTCAGGAGAATTGGAAGTCAATGAATCACTTTTAGAACAAACTTTTTAATCGATGTCAGCAGTCCTCTCAGAAGATCATATCGAGCAAATACTGATTCAGGAGCTAACTGAGCTAGGATATTTCTACCTCCATGGAGGGGTGATTTCACCTGATGGACTGTATGCTGAGCGGACTTTTCAGGAGGTAGTATTGAAGGAAAGGCTGAGAGAGGCAATTGCTAAGCTGAATCCTTCCATCCCATATGAAGCCCAGGAAGATGCTTTAAAGAAAGTGCTAAGAGCCGATAGCCCTGAGTTGGTGATGAATAATTACACCTTACACAGGTATTTTACTGAAGGTGTAGACATTGAGTATAGAAAAGGCGATCGAATAGTAGGAGACAAAGTTTGGCTGGTGGATTTCTCCCATGTGGAGGCAAATGAATTTTTAGCAGTCAATCAGCTGACCATCATTGAGGGTAATCAAAACAAAAGACCTGATCTAATTCTCTTTGTAAATGGACTGCCTCTAGTAGTGATAGAGATTAAAAATGCTACAGATGAAAAGGCAGACCTGCAAGCTGCATTCAATCAGTTGCAGACCTATAAGAAAGCTATTCCTTCTCTATTCCAGTATAATTCATTACTGATTGCTACAGATGGTTGGGATGCTTTGTATGGTTCCTTAACAGCACCCAAGCAGTTTTTCCTTCCTTGGAAATCCATTGATGGGAAATTAGTAGCAGATTCTGATATCCCTCAGATGGAGGTAATGGCTAAGGGTCTATTGAACAAGCAAGTACTTCTGGACTTGATTAGACATTTTACCATTTTTCACCAAAACAAAGAGAAGTTAAGTAAGATCATTCCGAGATACCATCAGTATTTTGCAGTAAACAAGGCAGTCAAAACTACTCAGAAGGCTACATCAGCTTCTGGTGACCAGAGAGCAGGAGTAATCTGGCAAACCCAAGGTTCAGGAAAAAGCCTAAGTATGGTATTTTATGCAGGGAAGCTGGTTTTAGAACTGAACAATCCTACCCTGATGGTACTGACAGACAGGAATGACTTGGATGATCAATTATTTGATACTTTCTCACTAAGTCAGGATCTATTAAGACAAACTCCGGTACAAGCTGAAAATAGAGAACAGCTTAAAAAACTACTGGCTGTTAGTTCAGGTGGAATAGTTTTTACCACCATTCAGAAATTCCTTCCTGAGATAGAAGCACGAGTAGAATTGGAGGATGGAAAGACCAGAAATATCAGGGGAAAATACGAATTGCTCTCAGACAGAAGGAATATTGTAGTGATAGCTGATGAAGCTCACAGATCCCAATATGATTTCATGGATGGGTTTGCCAAGCACATGCGGGATGCTTTACCCAATGCTTCATTTATTGGTTTCACGGGTACACCCATTGAATCCACCGATAAGAATACCCAAGCAGTATTTGGGGATTACATCGATATCTATGATATCCAGCAAGCTGTGGAGGATGGGGCTACAGTAAGAATTTTCTTTGAAAGTAGGTTAGCCAAAATCAATCTCAAGGAAGAAGAGAAGCCCAGAATTGATGAGGAATTTGAGGAACTGACAGAATCAGAAGAATCCTCTTCCCTTCAAAAATTGAAGTCCAAATGGGCAAGACTGGAAGCTATTGTAGGGAATGAACACAGACTATCCCTGATAGCTAAAGATATTGTGACACACTTTGAATCCAGGAATTCAATTTTGGAAGGTAAAGCAATGATCGTCTGCATGAGTCGCAGGATTTGCGTGGATTTGTATAATGCAATCATCAAGGAAAGACCTGATTGGCACAGTGATAAAGATGATGAGGGTGAGATCAAAGTGGTGATGACAGGATCAAGTTCTGATCACATAGGATTCCAACCTCATGTCAGAAGTAAGCAGAGGAGAAAAGAACTTGGAGAAAGATTAAAAGACCCAAAGGATAAGCTCAAGATTGCCATAGTACGGGATATGTGGCTCACAGGATTTGATGCACCAGCAATGCACACCCTCTACATTGATAAACCCATGAGAGGACACAATCTAATGCAAGCAATAGCACGGGTTAACAGGGTGTATGCTGGTAAAGAGGGTGGTTTGATCGTGGATTACATAGGGATTGCTACAGACCTTAAAAAAGCACTTTCTACCTACACTGAAAGTGGAGGAAAAGGAAAACCTGCATTTGACCAGGAAGAAGCTGCTGCTGTGATGATGGGCAAGTATGAAGTAGTAGCACAGCTATTCTCTGAAAAGCCAAAAGATCCAGACTTGAAACAGGGATTTGATTATCAGTCCTTTTTTAGTTTAACTCCAAAGGAGAAATTGTATTTCCCAATCAAGGCAGCTAACTACATTTTGGGCTTGGAGAATGGAAAAGACAGGTTTGTGAATGGAGTAACAGCATTAACCAAAGCTTTTGCCATATCAGTACCTCATCCAGATACCATTGAAATACGGGATGAAGTAGGACTGTTTCAGGCCATCAAAGCCAGAATAGTTAAAGTCACCCAATCAGGTAAATCTAAGTCAGATGAAGAGATCGAAACAGCCATCAAGCAGATCCTATCAGATGCTATTGTGACTGATCAAGTGATTGATGTATTCGATGCAGCAGGACTCAAAAAACCTGACATATCCATACTTTCTGATGATTTCTTGGCAGAGGTAAAAGGGATGGAGCATAAGAATCTGGCTTTAGAGCTCTTGAAGAAATTGCTCAATGATGAGATTAAAACCAGAAAGCAGACCAACCTAGTACAGTCTAAGAAATTCTCAGAAATGCTGGATGGTGCAGTGAAAAACTATCAGAATAATCTGATTACCTCAGCACAAGTCATTGAAGAATTGATCCGACTAGCTAAAGAAATCAAAGAAGCTGATCGAAAAGGAGAAGATTTAGGATTGGACTTCAGAGAGTATGCCTTCTACACTGCTTTAGAGGTGAATGATAGCTCAGTGAAAGTACTGGGTGATGAGATTTTGAGGCACATTGCCAGAGAGCTGGTGGATACCATCCGAAATAATACCAGCATTGATTGGACAGTAAGGGAGAATGTTCAGGCTAAAATGAGAGTAGCAGTAAAAAAGATCCTCAGAAAGCATGGCTATCCACCAGACATGCAAGAGAAAGCCACTGAAACAGTTCTAGAGCAAGCCAGAATGATGGCAGATTACATTAATAAAGAAGTGAAAACCTATCAGATGCCTCCAATAGGCGAATTGGGGATGGCTGCTGAGGATTGAAAGCAAAAAAAATCCACACTAACTTTAAAATAAAAAACCTTGGAAACACAAAATCAACATAAGATACCATCAAGAATTAAGCAAGAATATAAAATTTTACAAGAATATGAGGAAGGAGGACAGTCTTTAACATTTTTGGTGGAGAAAGATGACAAACAGTTTATTCTCAAAGTCCCAAAAGATCCTAAACTATCCACTGAAAAAAAGTTCAGACTTGAAAGGGAGATCAAAGCTCTAGAATTGATGAATGGACAAGGTGTTCCAAAATTATATGATTATTCAATTGAAGGAGAGGTGTTCATTTTAATGGAATATATTGAGGGATTTACCCTCCAGAAATTCCTTGAAAAGGTACCTATAACCATTAATGACAGTGTCCGCATTTTAATTGAATTATGCAACACAATACAAAAGGCACATGATCTCGGTCTAATCCATAGAGACTTAAAACCAGACAATATTATTTTAGACAAAAAAACAGGATTACCAATAATTATTGATTTCGGAATTTGTTGGCTTAGGGATGAGACAGGATTTAAAACTAAAAAAGGAGTAGAACTTGGTAATAGATTCCTCAGACTTCCAGAATTGTCAAAAGGGACAGATGTTACTGTATCTGCTTCTGACATTACATTTTTAGTTGGGATCTTATTTTTCTTATTAACTAACCAGCATCCTAACATACTTTTAAATGAAAATGGTCTACAACCTCAAAAAAGGCCTGAGGTAAAGGATTTGAAGGTTCTGTCAGACAAGAACTTTCGTGAGATTTTTGAGAAAGGCTTTTCCTACGAAGTCTCATTAAGATATTCGACAGCCAATGAATTGAAGGAAAATCTAATTAAAATATTGTCTCCTATGCCAGAAAAAGAAATAACTGAAAACAATGCCTCACAAACACTTGACGAAATTTTTAAAGATCAATTCTTTCAGAAGCGAATGGCCAATATCAAAGCTATTCAAGATTGTCATTTATTGTTCCTAGATCACTTTAATGCCACAATCAATAAATCCTTAGTAGCTGGTGGAAACACATACAACTTCAAAGAAAGTACAAGATCTGTTGAAACAGAAATGTTTTTGGTTCAAATAGGTAGTAGTGAACCAAAGGTGAGATTTAGACTTTTTTCTCATTTTAATGAAACATTTGATACTATCACTTCTGCATATTGGACGGAAAACCTTGAGGGCGAAATTTCTCATACGATCAAAGAAACTACAAAAATGGAAAGGCTTTACCATGAAATAGCAGAACAAATGGCCGAATTTGCTATGACTGAATTAGCGATTAAGATAAAATCAACTTTAACCTAGAATTATCATCAAAGGAATTTGAATACTTTTCTTTAGCAGAGAAAATACATTTAGAATTAGTTTTAAATTAATTTTTTCTTTGTTATTCTCTCAAACACCTAAAAGTCGAGTATGTTTGATAAAATATGTATTAAAAGTAAAGATTTAGGGGATCAAAAAATCGACATCTCTTTTCTAGTTGACACCATGCTCTTCTATGGAAAGGTGATTGTACTTGCCCATAAGGAAGAATTAGTAACTCTGTTAAGGTATTTTGGAGAAGATTTTTTGTGTGAACTAATTATCACTGGAAGATTAGATTTAAGACTTCGTGAAAACATCTTAGGCTCCATGGCCTTCCCTGATGGGAGATTTAACATAGAATTGCTAGAAAGAAGCAATGAAAGTTATTCGAAAATCATTTATGAAGCGCATAGAGAATTGAATAGTAACAGTTTCAAAAACATGAAATTCTCTGATCACCTCTCAAAAATCACAGAGCCATTTCGATATAATCCCGAAATCACCCAGCAAATCAAGGAGGATTTTCAAAATGTAGAATTACTTAAAAAAACACTCCCAATTTATATTCTAGAGAGAGTTCCAACTTTTGAACTTCCTGATAACTTGCAAATAGACATCGATAAAAAAGGTTCATTTGAAATGATGGATGCTTACTCTTTAAAATCAAATATTGATTTAAAAAAACTGAATGCAGAGAGTCGAAAATTCCATGGTCAGAAACATCACGACTTTAATTTTAGTGGTTTTTTACTAACGCTTGCCGAATCAAAAGGAGATATTTTCATTTCTTCTCACTTTGAAAGTGAATTAGTTACAACAAAACTTAATTCTGATTTTATCGATCAACAATTTCAAGACCTAATTCAAAGGAGGTTAAAAAGTCAGGAGAACATTGAACTATTTGAGCAATATGCGCTAGGTGATTGTCACACCATTGGTGCAGCATTTGTAGGTGGAATTGTTTCAAAAGGAGAATTGCTAGATCTATTTAATAAGGCTGACAAATTTAGAAATTGGCTCTCCAAGGTCCCAAAAGACAAAAATTTGTTCGGCGAATATCAAAAAGAAATTTCAAAAGGAACCTTTGCAGAAAAACTACCAACAAAAACAGTGAGATTTATGCTTTTTGAAGGAGCAGGAATAGCATTAGACTTAATGGGGACAGGAGGATTAGGAACGGCAATAGCTACAGGTCTATCAACAATTGACAATTTTTTGCTTGACAAACTACTTCAAGGATGGAAACCAAATCAATTTATTGATCAAAGTTTGAAACCATTACTAAAGAATGGTAACTAACTAAATAATGATTGCTAAGAGATTTTTTTATTTTTTTTTCTTGGCAATACTAGTCGGAAACAAGGGCACATCTAATTGAATCCCCCACCATTGATTGAAGTCTTCGGGATATCCCCCAAGGCAATGTTTCATCTAAACAAATTCAATCATGGAAAATCTATTTCCGATTATTCAAAATGGGGTACACAATGATCCAAAAAAGGAAAGGTACCAAAGAAAGCCTTTCATAGAGGCTAACAGCCTTGAAGTGTCACTGAGTCATCTTCAAAATGGCTGCATTATCCCTGTCTTTTCAAAAGACAATGAAAGAACAATTTCTCACCAGGAATTCATCGACATCACGATGATAGCCTGCTCAGAAGCTTTGGGCGGTTTAATGGTAGAGCATCCAGAAATCAGAGTGAGCCACCAAATCAAAGGAAGGACTCCAAATGCAATCCATAAACCAGTTCCTGAACTTCTGGAAAGTGAAAAGACGATCTATTATGAGAGAATGGCATTCATCGCCAGAGTACCTTCCATCATTGAAACCATTGGAGGCAATCCAATCACATTGACCATTGGTGGGGTCAGGAGTTACAATACAGAGAATCTTTACCAAAAGAAAAGCCCAGAAAAATTCAAAGTCTTCATTGGCTTTCAAAATTTGGTCTGCTGTAATCTCTGTGTAAGTAGTGATGGCTTTATAGAGGAAATGAAAGCCTCGAACATGGAAGAACTTTTCAAAAAGATCTATTCATTTGTAGAGTCCTTTCAAGCAGAGAAGCAATTGGTAATGATGAGGCAATTTTCTCAATACTGTCTCACAGATCATCAGTTCGCACAATTTATCGGAAGATGCAAGCTGTATCAAGCACTGCCAAAAATGCAAAAGAAATTGATCCCAGAATTATCTTTCAATGACAGCCAATTCAATACTGTGGTGAATGATTACTACCATGACGAAAGCTTTTGCAAAAATGAACTTGGTGACATTAACCTTTGGAAGCTCTACAATCTGTTCACCCAAGCAAACAAGAGCAGTTACATTGATACCTTTCTGCAAAGAAACCTTAATGCAATAGAAATCACCCAAGGACTTGTGGAGGCTTTAAGTTCCCCAGTTTCAAAATATGATTGGTTCTTATCTTAAAACAACAAAAATCGACTTTGGGGTGCCAAAAGAGTGAACAACATTTCCTTCCTCCCTGCTAAAATGCTGACAAACAGCCAGCTCAGCTGGTTAGAGCACATGACTGTTAATCATGGGGTCCTTGGTTCGAGCCCAAGAGGGGGAGCTGAAGCCACTCAGAAATGGGTGGCTTTTTTTGATTTTTTTATTCCGATGAAAAATGATTGTAAAAACAATCTAAATCTTTAATTTCCATGAGCCATCAGAAATCTTGGAAACCTCTACTTACAATATCGCCCGAATTCAACATCTGATCTCCCAATATAGATTGGAGAAGGAAGAGTTTTTGGACTTAATCAGTGAGGGATTAAAAAACAAACTTCAATGGGAGGATATTTTCAAAGAGGAAATTCAGCTCAATCACCTGAAAAGAATTGATAAGATTTTTAGTAAGGGACTGTCTTATTATTTGGATCCTGCACCTCCTGTTCAATCCAAAGAATCCAGTATTTTTTTTAGGAAGGAAAAGTTTGGAACTGATCTCAACCTGGCCACCAAAAAGATTGTCAACCAGTTTGAAGAGCTGAAGTTTTCTCTTTCAGGACTTGCTAAACTTTCAGATTTAAAAATTGAGAGATCCTTACCGATTTATAATACAAATCAGGAAGCTAAAGCAGTGGCTGAGGAAGTTCGCAGAGGTCTTCTTCCCAATTACAAAAAAGACCCTAAGAAATTCTTGGAAGCTATGATCAGCAAATTTGCTGAATCAAACATTTTGGTTTTCGAATTTGTAGAGCATCCTTCCCTAAAGCAAAAAGTCAATATTGATGGCTTCTACCTTCAGCCAAACGTCATTGTGCTTCGAAGAAATCAAGATTATTTCAAACGGGAAATTTTTACGCTGGCTCATGAACTGGGACACTACCTGCTCAATCAGGAGGAAGTTGAGTCCATGGATTACGATCAATTGGCTACTGGTTCGATTTCCAAGGTGGAGACTTGGTGCAACACCTTCGCTTTTGCCTTCTTGTCAGGTGAAAAATTGAGTGAATTGGATCAATTGCCAGAGATTGGAAAAACCAATGACTATTCTTTCGAAGAGATTAAAGCTATTTCCGATGCGACTCATCTGAGCTTTACAGCTATCCTTACCTATCTCGTCCGGAAAGGAAAAATGAGCGGAGCGATCTATGGTCGAATGAGAAGGGAGCAAGAGGAGGCTATTCAGGCCAAGAAAGAGTTAGAAAAAAAGAAAAGAGAACTAGAGAAGGAAATGGGGAAACCCAGCATGGGAGCCCAGGCGAAGCCCATCCAATCCCCTTTGTTCGTTTCTGCCATTCAGACTGCATTTTTTATTTGAAGATAAGGCTTAAACTCCTCCTAAATCTGAAAATCATAGGCTTATCAAATATTGATTTGTCACATATTTAAATAAATATAATTTTTTGGATAGATTTGTGACACTTTTTAAAACAAACGAAACCCATGGAACTCCAAACTATCCTTCCCCAAAATCTTCAAGCCTACCGAACTAGACTTGGTTTGACCCAAGATCAGGTTGCTTCATATCTCGATGTAGATCGAAGCTTGATCGCGCACTATGAAAAAGGGTCCCGTGAGATCAGCTATCCTCATCTGAAAAAGCTTTCCCACCTTTTCAATGTGGAAGTGGAGGATCTTTTGGAGGATGATGCAGCCCTTCGTGAAGCCAATTTTGCCTTTGCCTTCCGAAGTGAAGGTTTGGATGTTACAGATTTAAAATCCATCGCCGAGTTTCAGCGGGTAGTAAAGAATTACATTGAAATGAGCAAAATTCAGCATGAAGAAAAATGAATTACTCCTGCTGGAATGCAAGGAAAAAGCTGCTGAATTTCGAAACCGGTTTGGGTATGGCCCTAGTGATCCGATTCATCTGAGAAGCTTTCTGCTCCAACACAATGTGGTCACACTTTTTCGGCCGATGAGTGCAGGCTTTGCTGGGATGGCCATGATTGTCGATGGCAAGCGGTTTATGATGATCAACCATAATCACACACTCGGTAAGCAGCATTTTACCATTGCGCATGAATTGTATCACCTGTTTGTTCAGGAAAATTTCACCTCTCAAAAGTGTAAAACCGGGCTTTTTCTAAAGCAGGAAGATCCCGAAGAGAAGAAAGCCGACCTTTTTGCAGGCTGCCTGCTCTTGCCTGAAATGGGAGTGATTTCGCTGATTCCTAAGGAGGAGCGAACCGGTAAAATATCGGATCAGACCATTTTCAAAATCCAGCAGGTCTATTCTGCTTCGGTGACTGCTACCATCTATCGATTAGTGGAATTGGGATTTGTAGATACTAGCTATTTTGACATCTATAAGTCAGGTTCTGCCGCAAAGATGCGGAATCTTGGTTTTGATACCCGCCTAATGTACTCCGGAAATCAAGACTTGACGCTTGGGGATTATGCGGTGAAGGCAGGGACACTTTTTCAACAGGGTAAAATTTCTGAAGCGGTGTACTTTTCGTACCTCAATGCCATTCAGATCGACCCGCTTCAACCGCTGGAAAATGGGGAAGAGTAATGCGCCAATTGTAAGAATCCTGATCGATGCGGATGTACTGATTCACCTGTTCAAGGCGGAGAAGATTTCCATTTTGAAGGAATTATAGCCAAGAAGAGTATGTACGCTCGATGTGGTCTTGAGTGAACTAAAAGAGAATCGTACGATTCTGAATGCAATAGACAGCATTTTACTTTTTTCGGGGATTCAGGAAATTCCATTTCCCACTACTTCCAATCCTAAGCTGTTTCAGGAATTCTTATCGCTGAAAAAGCAAATCAAAGGGGAGGGGGAGTCGGCATGCCTGGTCTATTGTAGGCACCACTCGGAGATCATCGCCAACAGCAATACCACAGATATCAAGCCCTATTGTGAACAGCATGGCATCGCCTACCTCACCACTTTGGATATATTTTGCGTGGCCATAGCCAAAGGGCTTATGACCGAATCGGAAGCAAATCAATTAATCGTTAAAATCACCCATAACCAAGAAAGTCACGTTTGCTGTGCTTCCATTGAGGAGCATAGAAGGCTGCATTTTGATCCGGTTAAAATGAATTATTAAACTCCTTTATTCGATCTGACCCGCCTTTTAAAATTTTTGCTCCAACATCGCTACCAAATTCCTCCTTCGTTTATAATCTCGCTTGATCATACTGACAATCTCGACAGCTTTTGAAGGACTGATTTTGAAAATGTACTGGAGCGAGTTGACAATTGATTCATAATGTCGGTCACCGGTGTGGACCAACTCCTTGTCTATAAGTTTGGTAAAATAGTTGGTGGAATCAGATGGATATTTTTCGCAATAGGTTTTAAAAAAATTCAAGACGGACTGATCATCCAATGATTTGCTGGTCAGAACAAGTTGATGGGCTTCCTCAATCCTATCTCTGTTGATCAGATATTTCAGAAAATAGTAATGACTGTTTGATTTGACCAAGGCCTCCAATTCCAAACTTCTTTCGGGACATAGTCCAATGGATTTTTCAAGCAGAGAATCTGTTTTATATTTTTTTAGTCCTGAAATCAAATCTTCGAAAAAAGGCAAACCTTCCGATTTTTTCAGTTCGACCAGTTTGATGAAAAGTTCTTGGGTGAAAATCCAGGGATCTGGATTGACCTTTCTCAGCTCTTCTAGATAACCTATTGCAGTACCAGGCATTTTTAAGGCGACTAAGGTTTCCACCAAATCCAGACACAAGCCTGATTCCTGATGGTAAATTTTCTCCAATACTATGGCTCTTTCAGCTAGACTAAGATTGTCTTTAAGGAAATGATAGTAGTGTTTATGAAAAGAATTCTCCTCCGATTTCACTGATTTCAAAAACCAATTTTTCAACAAGACCTGATCGGAATCCTTAAATATCAGATCCAGCTCCCGTGGATAGCTGTAAAAAGTGTCATACCCATAGGATTGGAGGATGTTCTCAAGTTTGGAGACAAACTCAATTTTTTGATTAAAATGTAAACTCCTGGCAAACTGCTGAATCACTGCCAAAAAGCCACAACCGTCATAATACTCCTCAGGCCAATGCCGATATAGTCTACCTTCATCTTGGATTGCTTCGATTCGCTTGATACTGAAAAGAAATAATTGCTCCGTTTCTTCCTGAAATCTATCCCAAAGCCCGGAAAGCTTCTCTGCCCATCCGGTCAAATTGGAATCAAATTCCGAAGGCTCATCCCACAATTCCTCATCTTCCAAAAGCCCTTTAATTCTCTTCACTATCCTGTCAAAGGTTCCTACAGCGTCTCGGTCCGACAGGTGTTGGTTTTTAAGTTCCTCCTTATACGATTCCGGTGCAAACCTAATCACCAACTCCGCCAACTTTTCTTCAGACAGTGTTTTTACAAAAGCATTAAAATCAAATTCTGACATGTAAAGGCAAAGTGTTTTAAAACAAATTGAAAAAGGAGGTCTTGATTGGGTTTCATCCCTAACGCTGTTCTGCTGCCTTATCCCTCAATAACTGACTGATATCAATAGGAGGCAATAAATACCCACCCATCGGACCAAGGTTGGTGATCTGATAAATGATGTTTCTAAGATTATTGATCATCATGTTCAAAGTGGAAAACTGACTTAGATTATTTCTTAAGTTCTCCTCCACTTTTTCGGGATCTTGGATTCGAAAAGTTCCTCCGCCCTCCACCATCAGCTTATATCCAGGCAAAGGCTTCTTCTTGGTGAAATTCACTTCAATTTTGGTGAACAGCTGGATTTCACCTTCTACCTCTGTTTTGCCTATCCCAAAATCAATATCCACCGGATAGGATTGGAAAAGATCCGGCACATTTACCTCGTCCTCTTCCGGAACTATAAATTCATAGTGGGACTCCAATAGCTTGAAATCCAATAATTGTAAGGGAGAAAATTTTGCTTTCATCCGGCCATGGCGTATTCATCCTCTCCGGCTTGGCTAACTGCCATTACGAGTTGAGGATTGGTGACTTGTTCTTTTAATTTTAAATATTCTTGAGTCTTGGACCAGCGCTTATGGTAGGCAATTAGCTCTTCCTGTACTTTCTCTTGAAGAAGTTCGTCAGTCATGACTTTAAATTCCAGACCTAACTCAAGGGACATTTTTGCTAGAGTATTCCAATTGGGTTTTCGATCGCCACGAAACAGCTGAGTGATAAAGGCAGCCGAGGTACCTATTTTTTCAGCCAATTGCTTTTTGGAAATTCGTTCCATTTCCATCTTGCGATCTACCAAGCCCAAAAACTGCAAAGCCAATACATCGGCCAATGAGGCGACGCGGTCTTCATAGGAACTCTCATTGAATAAGTCTTCCCATTCTTTTTTGATAGAATCTGTCATGGTTTGGGTTTTAAGTCGTACTCGTACTTGGATACTCTTCTGATAATTGCTTTTTCTGTCGATGTCAGCTTTTGGGATTTCTTCTTTTCCAGAACTTCTACCCCAATGATGACAAATCGCTCCGTGTCGCCATCAGCAAACTGCTGGCAATAGATTCTAGGATTTTTCTTCCCTTTAAACAATTTAATTGCGGTAACCTTTTCACAACCTTTTTCAAAATCCTCCTTGTCATACAAATCCCTAGGAGCGTGGTGGTCTAAAATCATTTCTACGGCTTTTCTAAATTTCTTCAAGTTTGCAGGATCCGATTTCAAAAAAGCCATGATTTCCCCGGAGTTTTCCTCATCCAGGTAAAGGGCCTTTTTTCCATCTTTTGAAACTTGTACCAGTTCAGCCTTTCTTTTCACGTCAAAATTAAGCAATAGCTTAATTTAATCAAGCCATTTATCAAAAATCTACTCCTTTTTGTAAGATTCCCTTCTCTCCGCCACCATCCCCAATTCCTCTTCCACCCGTTCTTCCGCATCAGCGACACTCACCTGCCCATTCATCAGCATCGGCAATAGCCAGTCTCGAAGCGTGGAGAGTTCTTGGTTTTGTTTTAGGTTTTTTAAGATCTTCGCCATGAACGGGGAGATTGTTTTGTGAAAGTTGTCAAGTATTTGACTGTCTGGTAACACAAATTTCAATTCCCTTATTTTCTCCTGAGATAGGTTATCCCTAGCAGAACCTGAACTTAGGTTTACAAGGAATTCATACAATGTTTCCAGTTTAAATTTTATGAAGTACCTGTAAACATCTTGATTTGGCATTATTGCGCAAATAGCTTGATTAGTACTGGCTTCAAAATCAATTAAACTCACCTTTCCCGCAGTAGCTCCGTACATTGCCATCAGAATGGTTCCTTTAGGAAATAATTTGGCGCTTGAGTTTTCTAGTCCTGCCTTGGTGATTTTTTTTTCTGATGAAATGATAAATGGATTATTCACTTCACCGCTGTTGATCCACGGAATATTTCCATTTTCATAGTACTCTCTCTTATTGCTAAGTGGTGTTCCTCCTGATCCAGTTTTTGCAATTTTTCTCAGAGTTTTCACTTCCCACCCCTCCGGAATCTCTCGTTTCAACTCCTTATTCCAGACCATTTTGCCGCCGGAGCTTTTATACCCTTCGACTCCGCTCAGGGTGACATCGGGCCTGCCCTGAGCACCTGTGCTGAGCGAAGTCGAAGCAAAGTTGAAGGGAAAATCAAACTGCACAAACCAATATTCATACATCAACTTCGCCATCGCCTCCAGTTCCGAATTGATGCGGTTGTTGAGCTCGATCTTGGCATCCAAGTCGGATAGGACTTTGGCGATTTTTTGTTGGACTGCAAATTCAGGAATTCGAAACTTTAATTTTGTTAAATAATCGATATTGATGTTATCCTGAATGCTTCCTTGAATTGAATTTTGAATCCTATACCTGATGTATGTAAAGAGATAGTGAATATAAAGGCTGGTAGTTTTTCCTTTGTAAGGAATGAATCCAACAATACTATCTGGAAAACACATCCTTCTTTTTAATATCGCAGTTTCCGCAATGTTTGCTGCTATAGTTATGCAAAGTGTTCCCTCATCCCAAAGTTTACTTTGATGTAATCCAAATTCATTGTAAAATTCATTTGCCTCATAAATGAATAAGTTTGCAGCCTTAATATCCCCAGTTTGTACCAGAGGTATTGTTCCATTTTCAAATAACCTGGAGTCGTTCCGAGGTCTATGCTTTGATTTTCCTCTTTGAACAATACCTAGATCTTCAAGGCTTTTTAAACCCCAATGTTTATTTAAATCACTTTCGTTAAATATCATTTCTAAGGATTAAAATCTTTTAAATTCTTCAGACTTTCTAAACCGTTGGCCTAAGCTTCAAATTTGAGATTTTTCAAATTCCGCAAGATCTCGCTATCCAAAGTTTTCCCCTCGGCAAACATCCCGAACAAGCGCTCATCGAATCCGTTTAGCTTGGCCTGAAACTCCTCAGCCGTAATGTCCACATAGTCGATCTTGACTTCGAAGTATTGCCCGGCGCTGAAGCTGTAGTTTTTCTCAGCCACTTGATCTTGGCTCACCACCACAGATAGATCCTCGACAGCTTCTTTGGCATTGAATACCTCGATGATCTGTCGCTCCTCCTCCCGGGAAAGGACGGTACGTTGGTTTTTCCCTTCCTTCACGGTCTGTCCCAGTTTGGAGGCATCCATCAGCACGATATGGGCTGAGTCGGCCTTTTTATCCAGAAAGAGCACAGATACATTGGTTCCTGTACTGGCGAAGATATTGCTCGGCATACTCACCACACCCCTCAGCCAGCCCTGCTTGACCAGTTTCTCCCGGATCTTTTTCTCGATCCCACTCTGTGCGGTGATAAAGCCTGTAGGCACTACAATGGCTGCCTTTCCGCTCTCACTCAGACTGTGCATGATATGTTGGATAAAAAGCAGATAGATCGCCATGGATTCCTTCTTGGCCTTTGGCACTTTAGGAATCCCGGCATAGAACCTATCCTTGAAGGCGTCCTTTTCCAAATCATCCCGGAAATCGGAAAAATCCAGCTTAAAAGGAGGATTGGACACGATATAGTCAAACTTCTGATTCAAATAGTAAGGCTGCGCGATGGTATTAGTCTTGATGATATTGGGAATGCTATGGGTCAACCCATTCAGTACCAAGTTCAGTCGTAGCATGGAGCTGGATTTTTGGGAAATATCCTCTGAATAGATGCTGCAGTTTTGCTCGCCGATCTCATGGGCCAAACTCATCAAAAGCGTTCCCGACCCTGCACTGGGATCATAGCACCGTACGCCTTTGACCGGTTCGGGAACCATTATCGCTGCCATAATACGGGCCACGGCGTGAGGCGTGTAGTATTCGGCGTATTTCCCTCCTGAATCTGAGTTGTAGTCTTTGATCAGGTATTCGAAGATGGTCGCGAAGAAGTCGTATTTCTCCTCAAACATCTCCTCGAAGCTGAATTCAAAGAGCTTATTGACCAAGGCCCGGCAAAAGGCATCCCGCTGAGAAGAGTCGGAAATGTATTGACTCAGCTCATCGAACAACTTGTCCTTGGCTCCGGAAAAGGACTTGATGGAGAAGATATCGGCATTTTCTACCGAAATATCCCGAAGGGTATCGTCAAAGGTTTTCGCAAAATCTCCTTGATTCTGATTGTTGTAGAGGTGAGAGATCAGCTGATGAGACTGCAATCGGGGAATATTGGCATCCAGAGAATTGACCAAAAACAAGTAGTCTTCCTCTGGCATTTTAAGCAGTGCGCCAGAGAAGTCTTCCACAGAAGCCAGTTCGGGCATGGCTTTTTTCACCTCATAGCGAAACTTGTCATTCAGAAATTTGTAGAGGAAAACTTGGGTAATGATTTTAAACTCATTCCCGTCATTGCCCAAACCATAGTTGGCGCAGACACTTTTCAGGTTATCAATGAGTTCCTTGGTTTTGGTAATGAAATTTAAATCTTGGGTCATCGTATGGATGAGGATTGGTACTGTTGCATATATTCACTGACGATCAATTGATTGATTCCCTCCGTAGTGGGATAATCAATATTCATCCTTCGTTCATTTTTAAACTCCTTGATCACGAGCTGCATCATATAGCGCTTGAAAAAGGTCTCGTTCCTCAGGATATCCTCGCTGTTCTGGATGGATTCATCAGCCTGTGACTTGACTTTCAGCAGAGCAGCTTGCAATTGGAGCTGTTTCTGGGACAGGGTTCCTTTTTCCAGCAATCGCTTGTGGACTCGGGCAAATTTCTCATCCTGACTGTATTTAGCCTTGATATTGCTGTTTTGCCGATTGAGTTCCTTAGCTCTTTCATGGATTTTGCGAAGCAAAGGCATGTTTTCAGCCAAGTCTTCCTGACTAACCTCACTCAGATTCTTCTTTTTGAAAATTCGCTCCAGCTCTTCCCGCAAACTTACAAAAGCAGGATCCTGTTGGTCAAAATTATCCCGTAAAGTTTCGCGGGTTTTTCTCAGCATGTCCTTGAACTCATCCGCTAAGACCAATTCACTCTCGGATACCTTGATAAACTGGAAGACAATATCTTCCAAAGCCGTATTGATGATGTTGATGGATTCATCCTCTTTACCCAAGCTTTCGACATAGTTGATATTATCCAGGCGGTTTTGAGCTTCAATCAGTAGTCGGTTCCAAACTTCAAAATCCGCCTCCCCATCCAAGGCTTCATAGCCATTGATCGCGATCAAGTTTTTTAGCTCTTTAGCTGTTCTCAGGGCTTTGACCAATCGGATCAAAAGTCCTTTATCCGTGACCTGTGCAATCTGCTGGGAGAACAACTCTCGATTTTCCGTGTCAAACTGAAAGAGGACCTCTTTGATCTCTTCAATCTCCTGAGCAATTTCCTCGGGGGATTTAAAGAGATTGGAATAGAGCTGCATCTCATCCCCCAACTGCTCCTGAAGCTCGTCAAAGTAGAGTTTATTGGTACGGTTAAAAGCTTTGGAAATATCCGCAAAGTCAACCACATACCCGTATTTATACTTTTTATAAGGCCGATTGACCCGAGTCAAGGTTTGGAGAAGGTTGTGATCCTGAATCACCCGAGCTAAGTACAGCTTCTTCAGTCGCTTGGCATCAAATCCCGTTAGGAGCATATTGTACACAAAAAGGAGGTCAATATTTCCTTTTTTGTAGACTTTCACCAAGTCCTTTCGGATTCCCTTGTCATTCTCATCGTGAAGGATCAAAGCCGCTTTGAGAATAGGAATCTCATGGGCTGCATACTTTTCCTTGGGTTCAGCAGCCAGCAATACGCCGGCATCCGTTTCCTGTTTCCCATATTTAGCTTCAAAAAGACGAAAAAGCTCTTTTGCCTGGTCTGAGGAATCACAAACCACCATCCCTCCCAAGCTGGCATCCTGTTGGTCTTTTCTGAACTGAATCAAATCCTTCAAGATGTAATCTAAAAGTGGTTCGGCGAATTTGGGATGGGCATAAATCTTAGATTTGGAGACCAATCCTTGCTTGACTTTTATCGCATCCATCAGCTCCTTCATCTCCATTTTGAACTTTCCCTCAATCTCCTCCCGAATCAACCGGAGCGTATATCCATCGGCAATGGACATGTTGTAATAGTACTTGTGGATGTAGTTGCCAAAGAGGGTTTTGGAATCGTAATCTCCGGCTACTTCTCTTAGCAGAGGCGTGCCTGTGAGGGCAATTTTAATCGCCTTCCGATCCGAATTGATCAGATTGGCGAGGTAGTTTCCTTTGGGATTGTAACTTCTATGGGCCTCATCCAAGAAAAATACCCGTTGAATATTGATATCATAGTCCAAATTGGCTATCACAGTAGCATCTTGACTGAATTTCTGAATATTAACTACTGTGATTTCAGGAAGGCCAGAATCGTTGTGAATTGCCCCTAGTACCTGCAAATCCTCCACAAATTCCTGTCGGGAATTAACCTGTTTAACTTTCAATCCTCGATTGCTAAACTCAGTAGAAGCCTGAATCAATAAATCCAAGCGGTCCACCACAAAGTAAAACTTGGGAACGATCTGTTGCTTTTGAAAGTAATCCGTGAGATGCTTTACATTGAAAAAGGCTAAAGCCGTTTTCCCTGAACCTTGTGTGTGCCAGATAATTCCTTTGGTCCGTCCTTCAGCCAATTTTTGAGCAATCGCCAAAGTGGCAAAAAGCTGAGGATAGCGCATGATGTGCTTTTCCAAACCAGTTTCTTCCTCCACATACGCCAATGCATATTTTAGGATGAATGATAAACGCTCTCGGCTAAACAGTGAGGTTAAAATTCTATGCGTAGGGGTAAACTCAGATTTATTGGTGATAAACTCAGGACTATGCTTGATAACCATCAGGTTGGTATCCTTTAGAATTGCGTTTTCTTGCTCTTCAGAAATGGTCTTCAGTCCCTGTTTTACAGGATATTCCGGATCTTCCCGGAAGTAATTAAAATGCAGTTCTTTATAGGATGAGGTTGCATAAAAAGCTCCAAAAACAGGGTCTACAATTCCATCTTCATAATCCATATTGTTGGAGAACACCATCAGTTGAGTGATGTTGGCAAATCTGCGAAAGTGCTTTTTTCGGAATCGCTCATTGATTCTTTTCCGCTCTGCAATGATTCCCTCGCGATTGTGAGGCTTTTTCACTTCAATAAAAGCCAAGGGCATTCCATTGATCAAAACTGTAATATCTGGGCGAAACTCCTCATCACCATTTTTGCAAGTGAGTTCGGTGGTAACATGGAAAGAGTTATTGGAGAAGTTCTGAAAATCGATCAACTTAACCCCAGAATTGGAAGTCAAACGCTCAAAAAACTTCCTGCCTAAATCCTCAAAATCCAATTCCAGAGTAATCTCCTCCAGGATTCTTTTGATTTCTGGCTCTTTGAGCTGAGGATTGATTTTCTGAATACTTTGGATAAAAATCTCTTCAAAAATATTGGTCTCTTCTTTACGATTTTGTTGATGTTGAGGAATATAGGTAAACCCCAACCGAATCAGATGTAAAATAACCGGGATTTTTACCCTTGAGTCTTCGTTAAAAGCCATGAAAAGTCTGAAAAATTTTCCTTCAATATGGGGAATTTGGCAGATTGAGACAATTAATTTTTTATTTGAACTTTAGTTTTTTTGATCAAAAGTTATCTTGGTTTTATTGAGAAGCACTAATAATAAAAAGAAAAAATCCGTCATAACGGTAGAATTAAACTTATATCCGCTTTCTCCACCTAGCTCCCTTTCCCTCAAAACCCTTATTTTTAATCCTCTAATCATTCGACTATGAAAAAACCGCTGTTGATCGTCTTTTCGCTAGTACTTCTACTTCTGGCCCCTAAAACCAGTTTCGCCCAAACCACCCTTGAAAAGGAAACCATTTCAGACCTCAACAAAACACCAAACTACGCCTGCGGAGTCAAAGACGAAGATGGGTTGATGAGCGCCCTGTCCCTGTTTGATACCTTTGAAGAAAATGGGGTTCAATTCGAGAATTTTGAAATTGTGGTCAAAGGACCCATTGTAAAAAAGCTAGTCAAAGGCTCGGAACTAGAAAAAGCGTTTGAAAAATACCAAGGCAAAATCCGGGTGAGTATTTGCAGTGTGGCGATGAAGCGGCAGGGAGTTACCAAAGACCAGCTTTTTGCAGGATTGGAGACGGTGGAGACCTACACCATCCGGATTTTACAGCTGCAGGCTTTGGGGTATAATTCGATTTTGTATTGAGGGAAAGGCTTTAGCGGTTTTTACTTGGAAAAAAAGCTGTCTCATAAATCGTTTCATTGTCAGCCTGACCCTTCAATTTAGAGACTCCGGTATTTCAAGTGCTACCAATGACAGTTTAAATTAAATTCCGAAATTTCAATTATTTCGGAATTTAATTTTTGGTATGAAAAGCAAGTTGTAGATAGTTCAAGTGCCTGATGTGGCGATTGATTGTTTTATTTTTTCTCTTTGTTCTTTTGGCTTGAACCAAAAGAACCAAAAGTTCGAGACGCAGCAAAGCTCCAACCGCACAAGGCCGAACGCTGGCCCGCTGCTGCGTCAGCCCACCGCGCCCACACTAAATAAGTTTTCGTCAAAAACCGATTTCAATTGCGAAATGACAAAACAAAAGTTCATTTTGGCTTACCCTGTCATCCCTTTTTTGTATGTTCGAAAACATTTAAGACTCAGGGGCACGGGAGTCGAAGGCCATTTCCAATTATTCAGTACACATTTCGATTTAGAAACTTTCTTATCTCAATGGGACAAATCTAATTTTGAGACAGCTTTTTCCTTTTCAGGACTCCACAAATCTTGTCTTATTGACCACCCGAATCCCAAGGGAAAGGATAAAGATCAGCAGCCCATAAATCGTCGAAATGGCGCTGTACTTCAGTCCTCCGGCGATCATCGCTTGATTGATATTTCCTCCAAAGGACTCAATCCCCTCAAACATTCCATACAAGCCTACCACTTGCCCAAGGATACCAACAGACAAGGCCAATATTCCCAGTTCCTTGGTCCACTCTTGAAACTTAAAGGCTGTCATAAGGACAGCTACGAGCAAAAGGGTCAGGATGCTCATGATGATGGGCCCTCCCGCATTGAATAAATCGATCATAATTTTTTGGTTTTGGTACAGCTCAAAATTAGCCCAAAACGTACCCTCCAAGGTAAGCAATAAACCCGCCCTGAGCAGTCAAAAACAGGAATAACGGACTTCCGGAAATGGCAAAACCCCTTCTGTACCCAATTTTGCTATTTTTGGCCATGTCCAAATCGATTCGACTTGAAATTGGCTTTTGGTTGGTCACCGCTTTCCTGATGGCCCTGATCGTCCGGGATGCCTTCTCCGATTCCTCAGGAAGTTGGCTCGCAGGATGCCTTTTGCTGCTTCCTACGCTTCTTCTCCAAAAAGGCATTTCCTGGGCACTCCAATTCGTCCATTGGAAACGCTACAATCGGTTAATTCTCGAAGGCGTTTCCTCCCTTTACCTTGCCTATTTGGCCATCACTTTTGTGTATTGGTATTTTTTGGGGTTCAATTCCAACTTCTTTGAAAAGTCCATCATCAACCCCATTTTGCTTTGGGTCATCATGGGATTTTTTGCGGGGCTTTATTTCTTTCTCTTTCGAAAGAAAAACTCCACACACCCCAGCCCTCCCGAAACCATCAGCTTTTACAGCAATAGAAAATTGATTTCCCTGAGGCAGGACGAAATCCTATTTATTGAAAGTCTGGGAGAATACACATCCATTCAATTGGTCAATGGGCAATCCCTGAAAAACGGCGTGAAAATCAGCGAATGGGCCCAAAGACTACCCCAATTTCTCCGAGTTCACCGGGCTTTTTTGATCAATCCAGATTTTGCAATCTACAAGGGACAGGAACTCGAGATGAACGTCAAGGAGACCATCCCCATCTCCAGAACTTACAAGGAACAGACCAAGGCCTATTTTTTGGGGAAATAAGCAGGGCGTTGCACAATCTTCCTAGTTATACCTTGGGTAGAAAAGGATAAAAAACAGAGGTCTGAAAAAAGTGGATTTTATTCGGTTGAATTCAGTGGTTAAATCACGCCGGCTTCCCTGCGTTACTTCTTCCTCAATCCTTCCCAAACAACCTTTAAATAGCGCTTTACTTTTCGATAAGCTTGATTATTGATTTGGTCAATCAGTCCCGAAAAAACCCTCGTTTTCTTTCCCCATCAATGATAATTTTGTCAAAACACTAAACAGCCAAAGCCAAGCCTCCCGGTTTTTCCCATTGACCTTTGGGTAAATGAATCCCTGACTTGATTTCGCATGGTGGTCACTCCATTTGAAATAGCCTTCCAATAGAAAATGATCTTCCCTTTTTGCCGGCCAGAGCCATTTGCCTTAGCCTAAAAAAAGTAAAAAAAACCCGGATTACACACGCAATCCGGGTAGGCAATCAAACAACTCACACCAGCAACTTCATCAGACAAATTCCTGCATCAGCCGAATCGGCCTCAACTCAAATTCTTTTAAGTCTTTGTCGAGGTTTTTCTTTGAAGCAAACTCCAGTTCAAAGATCAGCCCGTTAATGAAAACTTCATCCATGTGGAGGTCATTCTTCAGGTGAAGATTCCCTTGTTCTCCGTTTAATCTGATGCCATAGGCATCAAAAACTTTCCTCAACTTCTTGACAATGGTTAATCCTTTCATACTTCTCTATTTTTTCTTTAAATTTTCTTTTCGATACAACTCCAGAATAGCCCCTGATCCAATCAGAAAATATCCCAGAAAAATCCAATCACTTAGCGTCCAGCTCCCCATAATTAACTCAGGTAAATCGGGCAACAAAAGCAATAAACCGACACTGACAAGGCCCAATGCTATCCGTATGCGGAAGTATTGATCCGACCGATAGGAGGCTATCCAAAAGAGATAGGATAAAAAAATCAGCATCAGAGCTCCAGCGTATTTTAGGGTAAAGCCTAAGGTTTCGAATCCAAATCCCGCACCTACTCCAAGCAGATAGGCGAGGTAAAGCTGAAACAAGGCTAGGGCCCGTATCCCCAATTTGAAGTAATCGGGCCCATACTTAGTCATACTCATCATCCTAAACGAATCATACATAAGCTGAAGCCTCTGTTTCAAAATCACTTATCGGCGTGTCATCCAAAATGATTTCTTTCTTCTTGTTTTTACCCAGTTTTTCAAGTATCCGGTCAAAAAGGTAATAAATCACAGGAACCACCACGAGAGTCAGAAACATGGAAGAAATCAGACCTCCGATAATCACCCAAGCTAGTCCGTTTTTCCATTCCGCTCCGGCCCCACTAGCCAAAGCTATAGGCATCATCCCAAACACCATGGCGAGTGTGGTCATCAGAATCGGCCGAAATCGAATTCTTACCGCTTTTTCCAAAGCTGTTTTTACTTGTACTCCGGCAGCTTTCAACTGATTGGTAAAGTCCACCAGGAGAATGGCGTTTTTAGCTACCAAACCCATCAGCATGATCAGACCCATTATGGAGAAAATACTTAAAGTTCCTTTGGTCAAAGCCAAGGCCAAGAAAGAACCGATGATGGCTAGCGGCAGGGAAAACATCACAACCAAAGGATAGATGTAAGAGTCATAGAGTGCCACCATGATCAGGTAAATCAGGAGAATGGAAGCCAAAAGTGCTATTCCAAGACTTCCAAAACCTTCACTTTGGTTTTTCATATCTCCCTCATAGGCGATCTGAACCTGATCAGGAAGGTCCATGGCTGCAATCTGCGCTGTCAACTCTGCCCCTACAGTTCCGGATGGGACGCCAGCTACTTGGGATTTGATGGAAACTGAAGAAATCCGATCTCTTCGCTCCAATTTGGTCGGCCCTTCAGATTGGGTTACATCAGCAAACTGTTTCAGTTTGATCAATTCGCCTCTGCTGTTGGTAAAGGTGATGTTCTCAACATCGGATAGGGATTTTCGGTCAAATTCATTGAGTTTGATCAGAATATCGTACTCGAATTCCCCATCACGATATTTGAAATCATCATTGCCGTTGAAGGCAATTTGCATGGTCCCCCCTACGGCATCAAGGGAAAGTCCCAGCTCGTTCATCTTGTCACGATCCACCTCCACTTTGATTTCCGGGTTACCTTCCTCCAGGGAGCTTTCGATTTTACGTACGCCACGGATCGAATTCATCGCAGCGATGATCTTGTCGGAGGCATATTTCAAGCTGTCCGGATCAGGACCTGATACAATAACCTGAATGGGAGCGTCATTGGCTGTCCCCAAGATAGAAACCGGAACTGCGGTGTATTCTGCACCGATTAGGTTTTCTTCCAGGTAGCGCTCCACTTCCCTGGCATATTCAGGTCCAGTCTTACTTCTATTTTCTTTTGGAACAAGCTTGACGGAAACTTCTGAAGTATAAGGCACTGATTGTGAGCCTGAAATAGATCCACTAGTTATCCCCACTGTCGTAAATACTTCTGTGACTTCAGGTTTAGACCGGAGGTATTTTTCCACTTCCTGAGTTTGAAAGTTGGTCTGCTCGATGGTTGCATCTTTGGGTAGCTCTATCCTGACGATAAACTCCCCACGATCTCCCTCGGATACAAACTCACTGCCTATAAAGCCAAAGCCGACCAACATAAGCGAAGAGATAAACAAGACCAGAGTAAGAATCAATGTCACGGTTTTGTGGGCAAAACTCCATTTCAGAATCCCAAGGATCCAGTCTATGAACCCGTCGATTCCTTTTTCAAACCCGCCAATCACTCGACCAAAAAAGGAATTGGGGTTTACCTTTTCCATTTTTGAAAAGCGGGAGGTCAGAAGTGGAATCAGAGTAAATGCCACCAACAAACTGATCATTGTGGCAGCTGCCACAGTAATACTGAACTGGGTCAGAATCCCGGAAATCAACCCTCCGGTCAACGTCAAAGGCACAAATACCACCACAATAACCAGGGTGATGGATACGACCGTCCCGCCGATTTCACGAATCCCGTCATAGGAGGCCTGCAGGATATTTTTCCCCATTTCCAAATGACGGTAGATGTTTTCGATCACCACAATAGCATCATCTACCAAAATCCCCACAACCAGGGAAAGGGCCAGCAAGCTCATCAGGTTCAGGGTAAATCCTGCCAAAAACATAATCGTAAACGTGGCTACGATCGAGGTAGGCACTGCCACCATGACAATCACGGCATTGCGGATACTGTGAAGAAACAGTAACATGATCATCGCCACCAGCAAAACCGCGAGCAACAAATCCTTGATCACATCATTGGCAGCTTCCAGCGTAAACTCAGAGCTGTTTTGTGAGATTTGAAACTGGAGCCCTTCAGCCTGATAGGAGGATTCCAGATCGTGAAGGGTCTTTTCTACCAATTCAGCGACCTCCACGGCATTGGCATCAGACTGCTTTTGAATAGTGAGCCCTATCGCATCATTTCCATTGAGTCTGTTGAGGATGGTGACATCCTTGAAATCATCCTGGACTTCTGCAATCTCTTTGAGCTTCACCGGAGCCTGATTTTCACGGTAGGCCACGACCATTTCTTCTATTTCTTTTAAGCTGGAAAACTTTCCAGCCAATCGGATCAATACCTGACCCTCATCATTTTTTAGTCTTCCTGTAGGAAAGTCCAGGTTTCCAGAACCGATCACCTGTGAAACGGCCAATGGAGAAATGCCATAAGCATCCATTTTGTTTCGATCCAAATTGATCTTAATCTCCCGCTCGTTACCTCCCAGAATATTTACCTGCGCTACCCCCTGAATTTTGGAAAGTGCCGGCTGAATCCGATTTTTCATCAAGTCATAGAAGTCAGCTTGCTCCAAGCCGGAATTCACTGCTATCTGCATGATCGGCAAATCACCCAGGTCAAATTTCCCCAAGCTGGGTGGCTCAACTTCATCAGGTAAATCCCCGAGGATGGCATTGATTTTCCTTTGGGCATCCTGAATCGAGAAATCCACATCCACCTTATCGGTGAGCTCTACTGTAACGATCGAAACATTTTCTAGAGACGTCGATTGGATGGATTTGATCCCTTCCAGGGACGCTATTGCATCTTCAATTTTCTTGGTTACCGAGTTCTCCACTTCGGCAGGTGCCGCACCAGGATAGACCGTGGAAATGGTCACCACATTGGAGGCAAACTTTGGCAAAAGCTCATAAGAAAGTTGGGAGTAAGAAAACAATCCCAGCAAGGTGAGAACGGTAAAGATGACGACAACCAAGGTTGGCCTTTGGATGGAAATTTTGGTAATCTGCATGTTATTGAGCTTTTACCTGAACACCCGCTTTCACATTGATCAATCCGGAGGCGATAATTTCATCGCCGGCAGCCAACCCTTCCAATACCTCTACCAAGGAGGAATTGATGGGTTGAATTTGGACAGATCTATAGACTGCAACCCCGTTTTCGACGGTAAACACACCAGGGTTCTTTAAGCCTCCCACTATGGATTTTCTGTTGATCAGGAGCCTTTCTGCTTGGTCCGGACTAACAAATGTGGCCGTACCAAACATCCCCGGTTTGATCTCAGGAGAAGGGTTTTTTATCTCCAAAATCACTTCATATTTGAATGCCCCATCTGCTTTGTTGGAGATAAATGAGACTGTTCCTTCTTGGATAACATTTGGAAGAGCATTGACTTTTACCGGAATTTTCTGCCCTAATTTTACTGTGGCTACTTCCCGTTCAGAAACTTGAAGGTTCAGTTTTAAGGGATTGGAATTGATCAATTCCGCCAAAGGCATCCCAGGACTGACCAAGGTTCCCTGTTCATAGAAATCTTGATTGATATAACCCGAAATCGGTGCTTTGATTTGCGTGTCTTCTGCTCGCTTTTGAATGGACTTGAGTTGGGCTTCGGCTATTTTGAAGCCTCTTTCGGTGTCTTCGTATTGCTTTTTGGTGATAGCATCCGTATCCATCAAATTGGTAAACCGCTGCAGATCCTTTTTGGATTGATCCAGATTGAGCTCCGCAATGGTGAGTTCGGCCTGAATCAATCGGTCATCAATCTGCAAAATCAGGTCCCCTACCCGGACATAGTCTCCTTTGCGTTTGTGGATTTTCACCACGGCACCGCCGGTTTCGGCCATAATAGTAAGCTCCTGATGAGCTTCAAAAATCCCGTTGGACTCAAAGCTTAGTTCCATGGTTTTGGATTCGACCCTTTCAAGAGTCACAGGGACAAATTCACTGGATTTCATCGCTTCTTCTGCAGCTGATTCCAGTTCTGATTTGTTAGAATAGAGGGTAAATGCTACCGCTCCGGCCGCAACAAACAGAAAGAGGATGAGTATTGTCTTTTTCATGATAAAGTGGGTTGTTGGATTAGCTAATGATTCGGGTGATTTGACCGGTTGATTTGAGTATTTCCAATTGGGCAATCCGGACTTGGATCAGTTGATTGTTGTAGTTGGCTTGGGCTTGTCTTTGGGTGGATTCGGCTTCCAGAAGATCAGTGAGAGGGCTAAGGCCTTCCTTGTAGAGCAAGGTGGTTTCCTTGAGTACATCCTCAGCGAGAAGAAGATTCTCTTCGTTGGCTCGTAAGGTTTGGAGGGCATTGAAGTACTTTTTGGTGGCATTGTTGTATTCCATTTTGGCGGCATCCAAAGTCTGACTTCGGTCAATGAGAAGTTGCTGCTGACGGACCTTGGATTGGGCGGCTCTGGATTTGACTGCAAAGCCGTCGAAAATCGGAATCTGAAGTTTTAACCCGACAAGAGAACCTTGATACCACACTTTGCTTTCACTCAAAAAGTCAAAATTGGTTGAAAAGGAATTTCGATTGAAGTCAGCAAACCCTACCAAACTTGGATGATTGGTCGATTTGATACTTTTGTATTCGTAGTCATAGAGCGTTTTCTGGATGTCAAGAATTTGAATATCCTTCCTGTTTTCCGGATCTAGGTCAGCTACCTTAAAGTCGAGAATATACCTCGGGCTTACCTCAGACTTTTCCAATTCCAATGGTGTATCTACCGGAATCCCCATAATCAACTTGAGGTAACTCAGTCCTCTGAAAATCTCGGTCTCAAGATTTTCCGTTTCACTTTCCAGGGTGGAAAGGTTGACTTTGACTCGATTAAGGTCCACTTTCCTGACCAGATCGTTGGCTACCTGAGCTTCCAGTATCCTCTCCAAACCCTTCAATTGGACCACGTTGGCATTCAGATTCTCTCTTTGCAACTCCATTTGAGCCACTCTCAAATAGTTCATTGCAATGTCGTAGATGACCTGCTCTTCAGTCTGGGAAGAAAGCATTTTATAGAATTCCTCAGACGTCCGTGCGGCCTTCAAACCAATCAGGTAGGAACTGTTGAATATCAGCTGATTAACTGTAACTCCAGCCTGGAGCGACTGGGGTACTCCCAAGGCAATCACCTGAACTTCGTCTGCTTCTCCTGGACCAAACAATCCCCCCGGAACAGCCTGAGGAAACACATCAACGAAGTTATTGTAATTGCCGTAGGCCGAAATCTGCGGAAGTCCGCTAGCCTTGACTTCATTTCGATAGTATCTGGCGGACTCTTCATCCATCAGGGCTTTTTTAATGCTACGGCTGTTTTCCAGACCAAGCAAAAGACAGGCTTTCAGATCCAGAGTATCAGGAGGGGTGTGGTTTACCCGAATTGCCTTAACGCCAAAAGGGGAAGCGAAAAGCAACAATAAGACTAGAATTAAGATTCTGTGCATATTAGTAAGAATTGTTTTGAATAGTTTATTCGTTTTGTTCTGTAAAAAAAGAACTATTTGGAGAAATTTTTTTAGGACTGAGACTTTCTGAACTCCTTGAAGAGAGCTGGTACTTTATTTTTTAGAAACTCCATGAAATTGCACAAATCCTGCAGGTGGTGATTGAATTCCGGCTTCTCATTTCCCCTTTCTTTCAGGACATCCTTCATGAAGGAACTCACCTGTGAAATGTCACATAACTCTTTCTCCATTGCCTCTTCCCACTTATCCATGGTCAGGAAAAAATACCTTTTTCGCTCTCCTGGTTTCGTTTTGTAGGCAATATGTCCCTGAAGCTGAAGAATATTCAAGGCATTACTCACGGCACTTTTACTCACATTCAGATAATCAACAATCTCATCAAAAGTTGCCTCAGCTTCCTCCAATACAAGCAATAAACCGAAGATCCGACCCATCAAAGGTTGCATTCCACGCTGTTCGTGAAATACGCCTATTCGTTCGATCAACTCCAGTTTGTTTTCGTTCAGCATTTTGGGTTTTGGTTGTTGTTGGAATTAATAACGAGACAAAGATAATTTGGTTCGGTTAGTTCTCCAAATAAAGAACAAAAAATATTCACCCCTCTTTAACTCTCTATTTTTCAACCATTTGAGAAAGGTATAAAACTTTTAAGTATCGCCAATCCTACCCGTAGGGCAGTCATAAGTGTAAATGTTTTAGATAATCACCCGCGGACGGCAGACATCAAGGTACTGCAACTTTCATTGAGTTTCCTTTGGCAGGTTGATTTTCTCTATGGAGAAAATAAACTATTATGCCAGTAGATATTCAAACTTGAATTAAAACCTATCCCAAAGCAGCAAAACAAAGAGTGACTTTATTGAAAGACTTAAATTGATACGCATATCCGCTATGATGCGATTGATTGAAATGGCCTCGACACTTCGACCAGCTCAGTGACCGAGCTCGACCTCCGGGTTTGGATAGTTTTTAGGAGGGGAGTAGTTTTAAAGTTTCGTGACTGGTAAGAAAGCGGATATACATTTAATTTAAACTTGCATTTTGTAATTCATCATTGGTCCATCTCTCGAAGTTGAACGCCAAAAAACCTGGAAGGAAGTAGTGAAAAATGCAGGGCGCAACCAAAAATCCTCCTTTAAACTCAATCTTAACAGGAAAGTAGCCCCCCTCCCTAAGGTAAAGCTCGAAAAACCACTCCTTCACTAATCTGCTGGGATTCTCTGCATTTTTTGGATAGTTTTACCTTACCAGAGAATTGAACCATGCAATTCGTCAGTTCCAGCATATATTTTAAAGCAAAAGCCCTTTGCTTTCTTGAGGGAATGCCACGAAATCGACTCCAAACACACGATACCCGACCAGAAGTATTTCATGGCTCCAAGTACCTTCCCATTGAGCTGTTTTACGAAATTTATGAATGGGCGGGGGATCAACTTGCTCCCGGATTCAGCATTCGACAGGGAAAACAACTAAATACTGACGATTATGGCACACTTGGGCTATCCTGGAAAACCAGCTGGCAAGCCGGTGACATCCTGGAGAGGTTGCAGCGGTACATGATCTTGGTCACAGATCAAGGCAGCGTTAGGTTACAGGAAGAAAATGGGCTATCCCAACTTTTTCTCCACCGCCCACCCAATAGAAAGGGCATTCAAATAGCCAATGAAGTGTCTTTTGTTATGCTTACAGGAATCTTGGAGGAAGTGACTGGTAAAAAAATCCTGCCAATCGGGGTTACTTTTCAACATTCGGATACTTCCTCGGCAGAAGCGCTTCAGGAATTTTTCCAATGCCCGGTCGAATTCGATGCTGTGCATAATTCACTACAATTTCGGACACACTCCCTTCAAATACGGACAATCAAAGCAGATAAAAGCATCCATCAATTTCTTGTGGATCGTTTGGAAGAGGAAAAAAAAGGGATTTTTTCTCAATCAGACCGAATGCTTCTGGACATCCACTATTTGATTACTGAAAGTCTTCCCAGTGGGATCCCAAGCATCATCCAAATCGCCGATCACCTCCACATAAGTGCAAGAACGCTGAAACGGAGACTGGCAGAGAAAGGGCTGACTTTTAGAGACCAAATTCAATCAATTCAGCAAGAGACCGCGCAGGATTTACTATCCAATTCCTCTCTTAGCGTGGCAGAAATCGCCTTTCAGACCGGCTTTTCCGAGCAAAGTGCTTTTAACAGAGCCTTCAAACGGTGGACGCAGCTTTCGCCCATGGAGTACAGAAAATCCAAGTGATCCGGGCCGCTTGGCCTCTAAGGTCAAGGAATTGGCCCAAAGCGTCAACACCACTTTTTAAACTAGCCTTACCTTTACCCTCATCAAGTAAATCAGCTTTAAACCCAGGAAATCTCAGGAACTCTTCGCTTTCCCCAATGGTGGGTTGAAGAGAAGAAAATATACTGGAATGATTATTTCCTGATCCGCTGAAATAAAAAACGATCTCTATTAAGCATGGAAAATCAAATCCAAACCACACAGAAATTCAGACTCATGGGGCTGATTTATGTCTTGATCATCATTTTGGCAGGCTTCAGTCAAGGTTATGTGAGGGAAGGAATTTTTATACCTGGAGATCCTGCGACCTCAGCCTCAAACATTTTGGAAAACGAGGGACTTTTTCGGATTGGGCTTATTGCAGACCTTTTGGCCTTTTTGCTGGATGCGATCATCTCTGTGATGCTGTATCTGCTCTTGAAGCCATATGGAAAAATGCTCGCTCTGGTCTCCTCCTCCCTTCGGCTCCTAGCCCATCCGGCAATCGGCACGCTCAATCTTCTCAACCACTACCTGGCTCTTCATGTATTAAAAACTGAAACCATTCAAGCCAGCTTCGAAGTACCGCAAATTGAGTCATTGAGCTATCTTTTTTTAGATGCACATGGCTATGGCTACTTATTAGCCGGAGCCTTTTTCGGGGTTCATTGCGCATTGTTGGGATTTCAGCTGATTCGAAGCGGAATTTTCCAAAAAATTCTCGGAGCTTTGATGGTGCTTGCAGGTTTAGGGTATTTGATAGAAACCTTCGGAGACTTTGCTTTTCCGGGAAACGAATCGCTGTTTGCCTGGATTGTCGGGATAACCGCTGCTTTGGGCGAAGTGACCTTGGCTCTCTACCTATTGATCAAAGGCTCAAAAATTAAATCCACGACCTCATGAAAGCAATCATCTATCAAAAGTACGGTTCGCCGGAAAATCTTACCCTACAAGAAGTCAATCGCCCCGAACCTAAGGCAGATGAGGTCCTTGTCAAAGTTTTAGCTGCCTCGCTCAATCAAGCCGACGGATATATGTTGAGCGGAACTCCCTTCCCCCTCCGTTTTTCAGCTGGATTATTCCGTCCGAAAAATCAAATTCTTGGGGCGGATATCTCCGGAGTAATCGAACGGGTCGGGAAAGAGGTCAAGCAGTTTCAGGTGGGTGATGAGGTATTTGGGGATCTATCGGGCAGTGGCTTTGGTGGCTTCGCTGAGTATGCTGTGGCCAAAGAAACAACAGTGGCTAAAAAGCCTAAGAGTTTGACTTTCGAAGAAGCGGCTGCGATGCCCATGGCCTCAGTGACGGCTTTACAGGGTCTGAGAGACTTGGGACAGATAAAAAAAGGAGATGAGGTGCTGATCAACGGAGCTTCAGGAGGGGTAGGAAGTTTTGCAGTTCAAATCGCCAAGGCTTTTGGAGCAAATGTTACCGCAGTATGCAGCAGAAGAAATGTAGAATTAGCAAAGTCATTGGGGGCCGATGAAGTGATCGATTATGCTGTTCGTGATTTTACCAAGGAAGGAAAGAAATTCGACCTGATTTTAGATGGACCAGTCAATCATGCCCTCAATCAGATAGAAGCAGTTTTGAAAGATGGCGGTCGCTATGTTGCTTTTGGCTTTTCCATGGCCACCCTTCTTCTAGGTCCTTGGAAGTCCTTCCGTACAGGGAAGAAATTCGCCAATCTGATCGCAAAGGTAAAACAGGCCGACCTCGAGTCAGTAGCCACACTTGCTGATAAGGGAAAAATCAGCCCTTATATTCAGCAAAATTTCATGTTGGATGAAGTTCCTCAAGCTATGAACCTGCTAAAAAACGGGAAGATTTCCGGTAAGCTTAGCATCATTATTTAATGGAATTAATCTAGATCAACCAAGCAAATGAATGAATCAAATTTATTAACCGCGGGAAAGAACTTTCTTGAAATTCATTTCTACACAATTTTAATTTTTTCTAAGAGCACAACTTACCTGAAAAATAAAATTGACTTTCTGAGTTTCCGACTTTTATAAGACCGGTCAAACCCAGCTTGCCCTCGCTAGCCTTAAGCTTAGACTAGTTTTCATTTAAGAGTATAATCCTAGGTTGGGAAATAGGATAACACATTATTTTGAACGTAGATTTTATTCTTAAAACTAAAATGAAAAAAGAAATTATCATTGCAGGTATTATTTGCTTGTTGTTTAGTGCATGCAATCCAAACCCTTTGGAAAAAGGAAAAATATTGATGATCGTTTCCAATACAGAGGACATGGGTGACCCGGAGAAGCATTTTGCCGGGAATAATCTTTGGGAAGTCGCTCCTCCCTATCATATTTTCGTTTCGCATGGCTATGAGGTAGACTTCCTTTCCCCGACAGGAGCTAAAGTGCCTTTTTCTATGGATCCCATGGGCATCAGCAGCTACACGATCAAGTATGAAAATTTTAACGAAAAGGTTGAAAATTCCATGACCCCAGATTTGGTTGATTATACCGAATACGAAGCGGTTTTTATTGGAGGGGGATATGGTCCCTTATTCGATGTGACTTATGATGAAAAAATCCTGACCTTAATCGCCAAAATTTATGAAAATGGAGGAATTGTGGGCGGCTGTGGACATGGGCCGGGTGCTTTTGCCAATGTCAAGTTGAGCAATGGAGAGTATATGGTGAAAGGCAAAAAAGTGACCGGCTTCCCAAACTCAACCGAAGTCACCAAAAGCTGGGCTAAAGAAGGGACTTTACTGCCCATCATGCTGGAGGATCAACTGAGAGAAAATGGAGCTCTTTTTCAAAGCAAAGATGACTTGAATGACAAACATGATGTGGTCATTGATCAGCGAATTGTTTCCACGATGTTCCTTCCATCATCCGCGATAGTAGCGAAAGAAATGATTCTTCAGATGGAAGATTGATTTTCAAAAACCCAATTTTTCCGGAAGGGAGACTCATCATTTTTCTTTCATTTTTTAGCCAAAAACTTCTGGAAGTTTTATCTTGAAAGCTCTGCAAACCTAATTTTCACTGTCAGAACACACTCTTGGTGTTCTTTTCCTTTGGATGAATCAACGCTCCATCGCCGTACTTCCCTTTGACAATCTCAGCTCTGATCCGGAAAACGAATATTTTTCAGATGGAATGGCTGAGGAAATCATCAACGCGCTAAGCAAAATCCAAGACCTAAAAGTGATTGCCCGGACCTCTTCCTTTGCCTTCAAAGGTCAAAAACTGGATGTTCGAATCATCGGAAACAAGCTGGGCGTTTCCTCGGTCATCGAAGGCAGCATCCGAAAGGCTGGCAACCGGGTTCGAATAGCAGTCCAACTCATCCGAACTGACAATGGCTTTCACATTTGGTCAGAAACCTTTGACCGCACCCTTCAGGATATTTTTGAGCTACAGGATGAAATCAGCCTTTTGGTAGCCGACCGAATCCGGGAAAACTTTGGCCACATGGATATAGAAGACCGTTTGGTATCTTCCAAGACCAGCAATCCCGAAGCTTATGATCTGTTCTTGAAAGCCAGCCATCATTTCAAGCGAAAGGATTTAGCAGATGTCAAGGAGGCTTTGGTCCTATTCACCAAAGCCACCGAGTTGGATCCCGATTTCACGGAAGCTTATGCTTACATAGGCGAAACTTACCTTCATCATGCTGGTTTCAATTTGATCTCAGCCAAAGAAGGATTTCAGAAATCCAGGGAATTTGCCCAAAAAGCACTAGCGATCAATCCAAAAGACATGCGAGCCCACAAGGTCATGGCCTATGTGCATCTCTTTCATGACTGGAATTGGGAAGCTGCCATTGAGTCCTATAATCAGGCGGTGGCGGCTGGACTGAACAATGAGATCGACTTTATCACCAACTACTATATTTTCATTCAAAAGGACTACGATCTAGCCATTTCCATTGCTAAAGAAAATCAAAGCCGGGATCCCCTGCACATCATCAGTTACTGGTGGTTGGGGCTCTGCTATTACCTTTCAGGGCGATTTGAAGATGCACTTCCAGCCTTTGAGGAAAGTCTTCGAATTGAGCCTAATTTCAGCGAGGCTTTACGATGGAAAGGCTTGGTTTTGGGCTACTTAGGAAGATTCACCGAGGCTTTTCAGGCACTCGATAAGGCTATCCAACTGACTAATGGAGAAGGATTGGTTAAACTGGATCTGATGACGGTCAAAGTACTGAGTGGAGAAACAGAAGGAGTTCTTGAGGAACTCGAAAATAGCCATTACATCGACCCATGCGATCCGGCCGCCTTGTATAGCCTGATGAACAAGCCGGAAGAAGCCGTCCGTTTCCTTCAAAAGGGGCTGGAAGAAAAGTCCAGCATGATGGTCAGTCTAAAATATTGGTGGGTTTGGGATAATATCAGAGAGCATGAGGGGTTCAGGGAAATCTTTGACAAGATGAATTTCCAAGATCATAAAGCCCACCGACAGCATCCTTCCAGCCAACAGCTAATCATCTCCCAATCCAGCCAAATGGCTGACGAGGATTGTGAGCATTTTCTACAAATCCTCCGAGAAAAAATGGCCATGGAAGAAGTGGTCACGGACACCAATCTAACATTACGATCTCTGGCAGAGCAAATCGACCTACATCCCAACAAACTTTCTTGGCTGATCAACATGAAACTGGGCCAAAACTTCAATGATTATATTAATTCCCATCGTTTGGGAATATTCCAGAGAAAGGCAACCGATAAGGCTAATAGCCATATCACGCTGTTGGGATTAGCTTATGAAAGCGGATTTACCTCCAAGTCCGTGTTCAATGACTTTTTTAAAAAATCCACCGGACTTACTCCTAAGGCTTGGGTCAAAGACCATCGAAACTGATTTTTTCATGGATAAACCCGGAAAATTCAGCACCTATCAAAAGCTAGTAATTCTGGGTCTTTCCTGCCTACTATTTACGGTGGTGCTAGACTACATGCTTCTTCCTGCTTTGAGTGGCACTCTGCTTGCGGAACTGCAACTCAGCACTGAGCAGTTTGGTCTGATTTCCTCGGCTTATGCCTTGAGTGCTGGAATTTCCGCCTTACTTGCTTCCGGATTTGCTGATCGCTTCGAGCGAAAATCCTTTTTATTGGTATTCTATACCGGCTTTTTGGCTGGAATCCTCCTTTGTGCAATCTCCCCTTCTTTTCCCTTTCTCTTGGCCGCACGGATTCTCACCGGGGCTTTCGGAGGGATGATGGCTTCGATTTGCTTTGCAATAGTGGCCGATTTATTTCCGGTATCGCAAAGAGGGAGAGTGACGGGTTGGATTCAAATGGCCTTTGCCGCAAGCCTAGTAATTGGACTTCCCTTATCCCTGTTTATTGCCAGCTCTTTTTCTTGGCAAATGGCCTATGGGTTGATTTTAAGCTTGGGAATTTTGGCGCTCCTGATGGTGCTGGTCCTGATTCGACCTTTGAAAAACTCAAGCACCAGCTTTTCTCCTCCTTGGGAACACCTCATTTCTAATCTCAAAAAGCCATCCTATTGGACAGTTTACAGTGCCAATATGCTGATCGTCGGAGGAGATGTGATTTTCATGACTTTCAATGCGGCTTTTCTCACCAATAACCTGGGCCTTGCCGACAGTCAACTCCCCTATGTGTATGGAGCTGTGGGATTGACCAGCCTTTTAGCAGCTCCTATTTTTGGAAAATTAGCCGACCGCTTTGGGAAATGGCCCGTTTTCGCTTTTGGGACTTTGCTTTCCACCGGAGCGGTATTGGTTTATACGGCTGGGGTAATTCAGGCCTTCGAATGGATCATTTTAATGCATGCGGGCTTGTATTTGGGGATCAATGCACGAATGGTGTCCGCAACCGCTCTGGCCACAGCAGTTCCCAAAAAATCCGACCGAGGAGCTTTTCTGGCGATTGATTCCTCCATTCAGCAGTTGGCTGGAGGTCTTGCTGCCGCGGTAGCAGGTTTTGTGATTTTTCAAGCAGCTGACGGAAATCTGCTCTACTATCCTCAGATAGGCTGGCTTATAGCTATTTTGATGCTACTTTCTGCTGGGTTGGTCTTATTGGTCAGTAATCAGGTCAAAGCCGATATAAGGTCAAAGAAAATTAAAAGCTGAAAAATCGGATCAAAAAAGTCCTAAATCATAAAGCCGGACGATTGCCAGGGCTTTTTCCTCCACTTTTGATTCGTTCCATCAAAAAATTCAACTCATGACAGCACCAGATAAAAACCAAGCTTTTCCATTAGCAGGCTATAACCGGCTTTGCTTTCTGAAAAATGTGGTGAAGAACCCCCAAATCCAAGTGGGGGACTATACGTATTACGATGACTTTGAGGATGTTCAGAATTTTGAGAAAAATGTGAAATACCTCTTCGATTTTGTGGGGGATTGGTTGGTTATCGGGAAGTTTTGCATGATCGCCTCGGATGTCACCTTCATCATGAACGGAGCCAATCACCTCTCTAAATCTATTTCCTCCTATCCTTTCGCCATCTTTGGAAAGAGTTGGGAAAAAGCCATGGAAGGGAAAAGCTACCCAAACAAAGGTGATACAATCATCGGTAATGATGTCTGGATCGGCTATGGGGCGACCATTATGCCCGGAGTCAAAATCGGAGACGGGTCCATCATTGCCAGCAAGTCGGTAGTCACCAAAGATGTCGAGCCTTATACCATCGTCGGAGGAAATCCAGCTCAAGAAATCAGAAAGCGCTTTTCCATAGAAAAAATCGATCAGCTCCTCGCTTTGAAATGGTGGGATTGGCCCATCGAGCGAATCACCGAAAACGTGCAGCACCTGACTGGAGATCAGCTAGAAAATCTGCTCTGAATCTGATCTAGTCTATTCACTTTTTTCAAATGCCAAATGGGAATTCAATTTCCTTTTGGCATTTCTTTTTTTAAAAGCCTTCCAAAGCCTGATTTTTTCCCTTTCCCTTCTCCAAAGTCCGGGATTTCACCAAAAGGTCCCGATTCATAATTCAAGACGACTGACCTGCCTTTGCACCCCAATTTTGTCCCAGTCATTAATCAAAACCAAAAATGAAAAACAAAGCAATTACACTGGGAACAGGCATCGGCGTAGCCATCGGCACGCTCATCGGCGTCGCTATCGGTACAGCCATCGGAATCATCGCTCTCGGACTATTGGGAGTGGACTTTGATAATCAAATCACTTTCTGGATTAGCACCGGAATGGTCGTGGGCGGAGGAATCAGTCTGGTCAATTTTATGCTCAGATCCACAAAGGAAGACTGATTAAACTACAAAAGGGTAGGTAAAGGTCCTAGATCTCACCAAAAGGTCCCGATTCATAATTCAAGACGACTGACCTTCCCCTGCTACCCAAATTTGTCCTATCAATTTTAAACAAACACAAGTCAAACTTAAACAACACAAAAAAATGAAAAAGTTAATCTTCATCTTCTTTATCGGTCTGATCACCACTTTGAATATTCAGGCCCAAACAGAACAACCTATCCGAAAAGGCTTTACCCTCGGTGCTTCCGTAGGAGCCGGAGCCTTGCACTTCACCGATGGAATGAGTGAAAAAGCCACCCGGGGAGGCATCTCCCTTCCCAACTTGAAAATGGGTTGGTTTGTCTCCCCACGTACTGCCATCTATGTGAATACAGTCGGGCAGATCTACGAATCTGAAGGGGTGGACAGAAGCTTTGAAGGCATCATCCCCTCTATCCAATACTGGGCTACCAATAAATGGTGGATCAGCGGCGGTTACGGTGCTGCGCTAGATATGAGAGCCCTCTATGAATCCAAGGCAGACTCCAAGTCCAATGAATGGGGAAAAGGCGTATTGATCTCTACAGGCTACGAAGTACTTCAGCGTAAAAAATGGGCGCTGGATATTCAAAGCCGACTCTACATGGCCCGAGTCACCCGCAGTGAGGGTGGAAACCTAGATGGGACCAATTTCTCCATCGGAGTGGGCATCACCCTCTTCTAAAAATCAGAAGAAAGCAATAAGAAACCAGCAGGAAAAAGCCTTAATCGGCTTTCCCTGCCGGGTTTCTCATTCCAAACCTTACGATCTTATGAAAACCCGTACAATCTATCTTCTCTTTCCGGCCATGTTTTTCTTACAATTTCTATTTGCCCAAACCCTACACACGTTGGAAGGAAAACTCGATAAGCTTTTCCTGAAAACTATGTCATTGGAAGGGATGCATCAAGGTGTTTTTTCACTGGAATTTATAGCACTAGGCTTTCAGAAAAGCTGGGCATTCGGGGAATTCGCCTATAGGCAAAAAGTACAAAATGACAGTCCATTTCATACTGCAAGCTTAGGCAAGACCTTCACTGCTGTCGCTATCGCTCAATTGGTAGAGGAAGGCAAGTTGAACTTTGAGGACCCGATGTACCGATTTCTTCCGGACTCTCTGACTCAAGGACTGCACGTTTTGGATGGAAAAAATTGGACTCAGGAAATCACTATAGCCCATTTGCTCCAGCATCAATCCGGACTCTCCGACTATTTCGAGGACCAGCCAAGCCTAGGTGAAAACATGCTTACGGAAGCTTTCGAAAAGCCAGACAAGTTTTGGGAACCCATTGAACTTCTGGACTTCTACCGAAGTCGTTTCCAAGCCCGTTTTGTGCCGGGTACAGACTACCATTATACCGACACGGAGTATTTGCTTCTAGGCTTGATTATAGAAAACCTGGAGCAAAAACCCCTTCATGAGGTATTTCAGAACAGGATATTCAGGCCCTTGGAGATGGTTCATACCTCCATGCACCTGAGGTCAGACCCAGTTGAAAAGCCTAGCACGCCAATGATGGAAATCTACTTTGGAGACCTGGAAGTCAGCCAGATGATCAGCCTTTCCAGTGATTGGGCAGGCGGGGGACTTCAAAGCACCTCAAAAGATCTCTTGATCTTCATGAAAGCCCTTTTCGAAGGAAAACTTATTCAGCAGGAAACCTTCGAGCAGATGCAGCAATGGGCTCCAGCAAGTAAAGGAACTAATTATGGTTTTGGTCTGATGAGGTGGAATCTGAAGGAATTGTTTCCGCTTCTACCCAAGCTCACCCTGATCGGGCATTCCGGATTTACCGGATCCTACATGTACTACTGTCCCGAGTTGGAGGCCTACCTCACAGGGACTTTCAATCAGTCGGAGTTCCAAAAAGGATCTGTGGATTTCCTAATCAAGGTCTTGATGGAGCTAAAAAATACGAAGGCAGCGTCCTAAAAACTCTGCGAAGTTTTAACAATAAAACCCCAATTCAACATGCAAGGAAAAATCATTTTAGCAGGAGCTACCGGTTATTTGGGAACTTACATTGCCACGGAGCTCAAGCGCCAGGGGAAGGATTTCCTAGCCTTTGGTCGCAGTGAAGAAAAACTCAGAAATCTGGGCCTAGCGGAAAATCAATGGCAAAAGGTCGAGGTCACCAAACTGGCCTCCTTTCCAAAAATACAGGACCCGATCGATACGGTCATTTCCACAGTAGGAATCACCCGGCAAAAAGACGGAATGAGCTACATGGAAGTAGACTATCAAGCAAACCTTAACCTGCTGGAATTTGCCATTCGGCACCGGGCAAGGAAATTTGTGTACGTATCCGTGCTAAATGGAGCCCAAATGCGCCACTTGAAAATCACCGCTGCCAAAGAGCGCTTTGTCAACATGTTGAAAGAATCTGGGATGGAATACACCATAGTCCGACCAAATGGTTTTTTCTCAGACATGAAGGACTTTTTAGCCATGGCAAAGTCAGGACGGGTTTATCTTTTTGGAGATGGAGAATTTAAGCTCAATCCCATTCATGGACAGGACTTGGCACGTGTAGTCCTAGACAGTATAGATTCCCCACAGCAGGAAATCGAGGTGGGTGGCCCGGATATTTTCACCCAAAATGAAATCGGGAAATTGGCTTTGGAGGCCATGGGGCAAGAGGGGAAGATTGTTCATTTGCCGGATTGGATTCGAAAAACCATCCTTAGATTGATGCGAACCTTCAGCAGTTCAAAGACTTATGGGCCCTATGAGTTCTTTCTCAGTATGATGGCCCGGGACAACATCGCTCCCCGACAAGGAGTGCATCGGTTAGAGGCTTTTTTTCGGGAGGAAGGAGATAGGATAAATGATTAATGGTAACCGTAAAGGATTTTTGGATCAGTAATTAAAGCCCCTAATTCAGCTCAAAGGCAAAAAAAAATCGACTAAAACTAGCGGTTTGATTAAAGAGTGAACCGATTTGATTCTATCGGCATTTGTTCGTCTCAAGATATTTTATCTGCACCTTATTTAGACCATAGTATTGACCGAATTGGCTTTCTTCAAAGCCTTTCCCAATTCCTCCACCAAGGACTCAGAAAGCAAAAAAGAACCCAGGATTTGGTCCAAAGTGACGGAATCGGGAAGGATATTTTTGAGTTGAAGATAGGTGGATTGGGCAGAGGAAGTCTGCCCGAGCTGGGAGTAGGAAGCTGCCTTCAAAATCAATTCCCAGAGTAAACTTTGTCCTTGAATCTTTTCAGCCCAATACTGTGCATCGTCATATTCTCCTTTGGCAAAATGGTAAAAACTCAAGCCTGCATTGAACCACCACTGGTAGTAGGGGTTGATCTGGATGGATTCGCAAAGAAGCCGATATCCTTTTTCAAAATCCCCGGCCGCGATTAGGCAAAAGCCCAATCCTCCGGCTATTCCATTGGCCCTGTGGGGAAGTTTTTCCCATTCCGCGATGATTTGGAGGCATTCCTTCTTTTTGCGTTGAAATAGATAGGCCAATCCTAAAGTCTGATAGCTATGCTGAGTCATCGGATCGAGCTTGATCGCTTTTTGACCGCAGCGGATCGCCTCGCGGAGTGGGTCATCCAGCATGGCATCAAATCCATAGAAATATCCTGCAACATAGGTTTCACCCAGAATAGCCCATCCCAAGGCATAGTTGGGATCAAAATTGACCGTACTTTTCATGATTTCCAACCCTTTCCGAAACGTGGGTTCGTTGACGTCATTGACTAAGTAATAGTACCAATGGATCGCATCATACACTTTGATATCGACTGCAGGGCGGATGGGATTGGCTTTTGCTCCCTCCCGGAAAATAATCCCATGAGTTCCTCCGATTTGATTGACTACATGATGAACAATGTCATCCTGGAGGGCAAATCCTCCTAACTCGGACTTTTCCCGCTCATACAGATTGGACCAAATTAGTTTTTGGGAAGCACTTTGGATCAGCTGGACCCGAATTCGCACCCGGTCATTTTTGGATTGGATACTTCCAGTGAGCAAGTAGGTGGCATCCAGCAGTTTTCCTGCATTTTTCAAATCCAATTCCTGAAAAGCCATTCTGCGTGAAGAAAAATACGAAATCACCGACAATTCGCTAAAAAAACCTAAATCACTGCAAATCTGTTCACATAGCCCATCCGCGAAGGCTTTGAGGCCTTCATCCTCTAAATCCTGAAAGGGAACAACAGCCAGTGTGGGTTTCGAAATAGTGGATCCTGTTTCCGAAAAACCGGGTGGCTCAGGGTCTTTTTGGGAAAAAACAGGGACATAGGTCCCCTTGGGGATGGAAATCAAAACCGAATCCAGCTTGCCCGGCCCGGAATAGTATTCCTGCAAAACCTTCCTTAGTCTTCCTGCATGAATCCGGACCGAAGCATCCCCTTGAGGATCATAGCCTACTTTTTTTCCCAATACCTCAGTTCCAATCGTGTATTCCTTGAGATCTTTTGCTCTTCCCGCTAAGGTCTCTTCAATGACAAACTTTAAAAACCCAGTCAGTATCAAGGAATTACGAAAGACCTGAAAATCAAGTATTTTCTCTAATTGACTGATTATTTGAGTATTGGAGACAGGAAAAGATAAACTCATGCAACGGTTAATTAACTGGGAGGAATGGTTACTGAATCTACAATATAATAGTTTTACCCATCCACAAAAGAATTAGGTTGGACCCGACATTTTGGAATTTTAATTGACTATGAAAAAAAGTATCCTTGTTTTAGCCTGCTTGCTATTTATCACCGCTACTGCTCAAGCCCAAATGGATAAGGAATTGCTCTCTCTTGATATTTCAAGGGCAGAAGAGGAAAACAGAAATCAACTCAAAGAATACATCTGGAAGAGAAGGTCAGATGTTTTTGTTGAAAGTCAACTCAAACTGACCACACTGACTGAGTTCAGCTTTGATGACTCCGGAAACCTCCAAGCCAAGAGGATAGAAGCCAAAACCACCGTGGAGAAAAAGCCCGGGCTGAGAGGAAAGGCCCAAACCAGCGCTGCGGAAGACAAAATGGATTACATTCAAAAAGCACTTTCCCTGTCTGTTGACTATGCTTTCATGAGCAAAGGTGAACTCATTGACTTTTTTGATAAAGCGACCATCACAGAGAAAGAAGGAGAAATCGAGGCCCTGGCGTTCAATGTAAAAGTCAATGGCGACCGGGTATTGGTAAGGATAGATCCGGAAACGTTGCTGTTCACCTACAAGGAATTCAGCAGCCTGATGGGAGCAGACAAGGTCGAGGGAAAACTTACCTATGCCTACTTTTCCAACGGAACCAGCCACCTCTCCTCCACAACTCTTCAGCTTCCGGCTCAAAAAATGAGCATAGAAGCAATCTACCAAGATTATACCATACGAATCCAATGAGGGAGTTCCCGAATGGAGGCTGGTACTCACCTGTATTCCAGATTCTTGATAAAGCAATCCTGGCCTGTTGCCAAAATGAAAAAATCATTTGAAATTACTGGAAATTGACCTTTTGTTTTCCCCAAGATTCTGAGAGAAGAAAAAGAGGCATCCATCAAAAATCAACCTAACCCTGCATCCATCCCGCAATGGGATGCTATGCTTTGACCCTACAGCATGATGAAAAGAATATTTATTGTCGTTTTCCTTTTGGCTTCTGCATGTACCAGACCTACTCCGGAAGTCAGCAGCCCTGAGCGGCCCAACATCCTCATCCTGGTCGCTGATGATTTGGGATTTAGCGACATTGCTCCTTTTGGAGGAAACATTCACACCCCTATCCTAGAGCAGCTGAGCCGGGAAGGGATGCTTTTCTCCAATTTTTATGTACTTCCCACCTGCTCTCCCAGCAGATCAGCCTTACTTACCGGAAATGATAACCACGTGACAGGAATAGGGGTCATGAGCGAAGTCCGCTATCCGGCATTGGAAGGCATGTCCGGCTACACCGGTCACCTCAATGATCAGGTGGTGACTCTTCCCGAAATCCTCAGGGAAAGCGGATATCACACCTACATGGCAGGCAAATGGCATTTGGGCGACGGAGATCAGGAAATTCCTTCTGCGAGGGGATTTGAGGAATCCTTTTCCTTACTTCAGGGAGGAGGGAGTCATTATGCAGACCAAAATCCCCTTTCCCCGCCTCAAGTGATGGATTATCGGGTCAATGGAAAAAAAATCGACGCCTTGCCTTCTGATTTTTATTCCACCAAAAATTATACGGACACTCTTATTCACTACATCGACAAGCACAAGGGAGATGGGAAGCCTTTCTTCATGTATGCTGCTTATACTGCTCCACATGACCCGCTCCATGCTCCCAAGGAATACATCGACAAGTACCATGGCAAATTCGATATGGGTTGGGACTCTCTGCGAGTACTTCGCCTTGAAAACCTAAAAACCCTCGGGATTGTACCTCAAGGGGTAAATACCTTTGCTCCAAGCGGCATTCCTGCCTGGTCTTCTTTGTCTCCGGAGCATCAGGAGGAGCTGGCAAAAGACATGGAAGTGTATGCTGCCATGGTGGAGTATCTGGATATGAGTATCGGGCGAATCATTGATTACCTGAAAAAAGAAGGAATGTATGACAACACCCTGATCGTATTCCTATCAGACAATGGAGCAAATGGGGTAATGGCCACCACCTACCCGGGAAATGGGGACGGAGTTTATCTCGGAGGATTTGACAATTCACTCCAAAACAGAGGATTGCACAATTCCTTTATTGAAATGGGTCCAGGATGGGCACAAGTTTCCTCTTCCCCCTTCCGCTTATTCAAAAGTTTTGCCTCTGAAGGAGGAATCAGGGCCCCACTGATTGTGAAAATGCCTAATGCTAATTCTGGAAAAGGGCTTTGGAATAAGAGTTTTTTCCATGTAACCGACCTGATGCCTACCTTCTTGGAGCTTGCCCAAGCCAGCTATCCTCAGGAGTTTAAAGGAAAAGCCGTAAGGCAACCTATTGGAAAATCCATGCGCGCTGTGTTGGACGGCAATGCTACCGAAATTCACGCTTCTGAAGAGGGAATGGGTTGGGAACTGTTCGAGAGAAAAGCCTACATCCAAGGCAAATGGAAAATCCTGCGTCTGCCTCCCCCTTTTGGCCCTGGAGAGTGGCAACTTTTTGATCGGGAAAATGATCCGGGTGAGACAACGGATCTTTCTGCTCAATACCCCGAAATCAAGGAAAAACTCATTCAGAACTGGCAGGAATATGCCAAAGACAATGATGTCTTTGATCATAAGGGCCATTACGACACGCTCTTCAGCCGAAGCCTTGGAAGCCAGAAATAGGTACTAGCTCCAAAAAAGAAAAAGAATGATCAAGGCTTATCAATGGACCGTTTTGGTGATATCACTGACTATGTTTGTAAATTTCTTATTCACAGCAGGATTGGGAGTCTATAAAACGGTCCATGCATTTTCAATTTTCTGGATCGGTGGACCACAGGCCAAACCAGGCTTGGAAATCATCGAATCTTTGGACTTGTTTTTGGTGGCTTTGGTTTTCCTGATTCTGTCCTTAGGGTTCATGAAGCTATTCTATCCGGAATTCAGCTTTTTGAAAAAAATCAACCTTTCCTGGCTGGTCATTCAGGATTTTTACCAGTTGAAGCAATTAACCTGGAATGCGATCCTGCTGACACTTTTGATCACCTTTTGTACTCAGGTTCTGAAATCCAACAGCGTGCTGGATTGGCCCATGTTGATCATTCCCGGAGCGGTATTTCTCTTTTCGCTCAGTTCCAAAATGCTGAAGCACTGAGTTTAATTCAGGAAAAGATTGGATTCAAAGAATCAGTGTTCAATCCATCATATCCATTGATTAGCCTTCTTCTTTCGTAGGTTAAATTCTACTCAAGGATCAACAGCTTTTAAAAAACTGCTTGGTCGCCAGCTTTTGCTCGATTTCTTTGGCTGTTTTGGTGATGGATAAGCCTCCCAGGTTCGTGCAGCGAAGGGTGTTAGGAAGTATCCACCCGAGCAACTGCATATTTTTCAGCCTCCATTGACCAGCTAATTTTGCTTCAAAAACAAACTTATGAAAAGAGCGAGTCAACAAGAAATGGAGGCGATGGTAGCTTCCTTCAAATCCAGTGGTCTGACCCAACGTGACTTTTGTCTGCGGGAGAATATCAAGC